>DNDT01000390.1 GCA_003487525.1 Flavobacteriales bacterium | reverse complement strand
TATTAATTATAATTTTGCCGTCAAGGGATGACTTCCCGGATCTTGACAAATGGGATGCACTGAACTTGAGTAAAAAATGATAAAAGACGAGTAGCGTAAAACATGGACGGCCTAAGACGCCTTAAAAATGAACTTGAATGAATATGAAGTTTTTAAATTATTCCACGGCAATATTATTTACACTTGGCGCATATGCCTGCAGTAGTGGCAACGGAGACGAAAAATGGTCAATTTCTGGATCCATTGTTGACGGAGCCGGAAAACAATTAATACTGGAACATCTGACAACTCAAAAGGTTTACAATGTTGACACGACCGTTATAAATGAAGATGGCTCGTTTAACTTTACCCATAAGGTACCGGAAACAGGATTTTACCGAATAAAACAAGACGAGCGAAGTTTTATTACCCTGATAATTCAGCCAAACGAAACTGTCATGGTGAAGTCAAAAGTAAATATTGGCTATCAACCTTATACCGTGGAGGGATCACCTGAATCATCCAAATTGCAGCTTATCAACACTCAAATGACTAAATTTTACAATATGAGGGATTCACTTTCAATGGTATTCAAAGCCAACGAAGGAAATCAGGAAATCCTTGTTCAATTGCAGGGCGAATATGCCATTGAAGCGGAAAATAATGCGGAATTTATGAGAAATTTCATCCGGGAAAATCCAAGTTCATTTGCCTGTCTGGCTGCAGCCGAACAATTGAATCCGGAAGATGATTATGAACTGTTTTTGCTGATTGACAGTGAATTAGAGAAAAATTATGCTTCATCCGCTTACCATGCAGAATTTCACAAAGTGGTCGAATCTATGAAGACCCTTTCTATTGGCGCAGTCGCTCCTGACATCATTTTACCGAATGCCGAAGGCGAGATGGTTTCACTTTCCAGCCTTAAAGGGAAGGTAGTTCTCGTTGATTTTTGGGCGAGTTGGTGTAAACCGTGCAGGATGGAGAATCCAAATGTGGTAAGGGCATACAATGAATATAAAGACAGGGGTTTTGAAGTTTTCGGCGTTTCTTTGGACAAAGAGCGCGAATCCTGGTTGCAGGCCATACAAGACGATGGATTACATTGGACTCAGGTAAGTGATTTAAAATTCTGGGGTTCTGCCGTTGTAAAACTATATGACATTAAGGGCATTCCTTTTGCCCTGCTTCTGGATAAAGAAGGAGTCATTATTGCAAAGAATTTGAGAGGTGCCGCACTCCAGAATAAACTTGAAGAAGTTCTGGATTAACTGAACATTTTTGACTGAATCATCAAACATGAGCTTGACTGAGGGTAAAAAAATCTACTTTGCCTCAGATTTCCATCTCGGAAGCCCCGATGCCGTCAGTAGCCTCAAGAGGGAGAAAAAGGTAGTTCGCTGGTTGGACGAAATTAAAAAAGACGCTCAGGAGATTTATCTTATAGGAGACGTATTTGACTTTTGGTTCGAATACAAGCATGTTATACCAAGGGGATATACCAGATTATTGGGTAAAATGGCCGAAATTGCGGATAGCGGAATAAAAATTCATGTGTTTACGGGAAATCACGACATGTGGATATTTGACTACCTGCCTAAGGAGATCGGCGTTGACTTATACCGTGAACCCATTTCAAGAACCGTGAATGGCAAGCATTTTTACATTGGTCACGGCGACGGACTGGGTCCCGGAGACAGGGGATATAAGTTCATTAAAAGAGTTTTCGCAAACAGATTATGCCAGTGGCTTTTTAAGTGGCTGCATCCAGATCTCGGAATCGGCATGGGTTTCTTCTGGAGTCGCATCAGTCGGAATTCAGGAGAAATGGAGGAGGTCAAATACCTGGGTGAAGACAAGGAGTGGTTGATCATTTATGCAAAAGAAATTTTACGCAAACAGGATGTTGATTATTTTGTTTTTGGCCACAGGCATATTCCACTTGATATAAAAATAAGCGAAGAAACGACCTACTTCAATCTTGGTGACTGGATCACGCATTTTACCTATGCCGAATTTGACGGAAAAGATATGATCCTCAAAAAGTACGAAAACTAGGAGGTCATTTTTTTGATCAGATCGACCAGGCGGTTGGAATAACCCGCTTCGTTGTCATACCATCCGACCACCTTTACCATATTACCGATGACCGAGGTAAGTTGAGAGTCAAAGATGCATGAATGACTGTTTCCGATAATGTCGACAGAAACAATGGGTTCATCGCTGTATTCCAGTATTCCTTTTAGATCTGAATTGGCTGATTCCAGAAAAAGTTTATTGGTTTCTTCAATGCTCAATGGATGTTTCACGATGCAGCTAATGTCAGTCAGTGAACCATTTGGAACAGGGACCCGCATTCCACATCCACCAATTTTCCCGTCCAGATGCGTGAACACCTTTGTTATCGCTTTGGCCGCACCCGTCGTGGTCGGGATAATTGAGAGGGCTCCTGCTCTGGCCCGTCTCAAATCGTGATGTGGCGAGTCGTGCAGGCGCTGATCACCGGTATACGAATGAACGGTGGTGATGTAGGCACTTTGTATTCCACAGTGTTTGTCCAGAATCTGGATCAGAGGGCCGGCGCTGTTGGTGGTGCATGAAGCGCTCGAAACCACAAGGTCATCCTGACCCAGCAGATCATCGTTTATTCCATAAAGGATGGTTTTAACCGAATCACTTGGAGAAGGGGCAGAAATTAGAACCTTTCCGACACCGTGATCCAGGTGTTTAACAGCATCCTCATGCCTGGTGAATTTCCCGCTGGCTTCTATCACAATGTCTGTATTCCCGGGCCAGTTTATTTTTTCAGGACGATCGGCATTTGTGTATTGAATTCG
>DNDT01000444.1 GCA_003487525.1 Flavobacteriales bacterium | reverse complement strand
CGCCGATTCGGGTCTTTCGGATAACCTCGTGCACAACCGATTGAATTTCAAATGGTTCATCAATCCGAATTTTAAACTGGTAGCAGAAATGCGTAACCGTTTTATTGTCGGGGATCAACTGAGATTTAATCCATTTTACGCCGAAGGTCTGGAAACATCGAATGATTATTTCGATTTATCTTACACAATCGAAGACAAGGGCAATTACATTGTACATTTAATGATGGACCGCCTGTACCTCCAATATACCTTGCAAAATCTTGAAATAAAAGCCGGGCGCCAGCGAATAAACTGGGGTATTAGCTCCGCATGGAATCCAAACGACATCTTTAATGCTTTTTCTTATTTTGACTTTGACTACGAAGAACGCCCGGGAAGTGATGCGGTGATATTGAAATATTACACGGGCATTGCATCGAGTATTGAAATAGCCGGAAATGCAGCGGAGAATTTGGACGAATTCACCGGTGCGGGACTGTGGCATATTAACTTTAAAAATTACGATTTTCAGGTCCTAACCGGAATCAGCAATCGAAATCTGGTGATTGGCGGTGGATGGGCCGGCAATATTAAAAAGGCCGGTTTCAAGGGTGAGGCATCCTATTTCACACCGACAATAAATGCGCTGGATACAACAACGTCTTTGTCTGCAACAATATCACTCGATTACTCGTTCAAGAACTCCCTCTATTTGAACGCTTCAACACTGTACAGCAGCAATGGTACAGCACATCCAAGCACACTGGATCAGGTTTTTTATTACAGCGGTAACATTTCCGCCAAATACTTGTCCCCATATCTCTGGTCTGTGTTCGTTCAGGGCGCGTATCAATTTCATCCTCTCATTTATGGAGGAGCGGCGGTTATTGGATATCGGGGTAACACGGATTTGTTTCTCGGGCCGTATATGACTTTTTCAATATTGCAGAGTCTCGATTTCGATATATTCGCCCAGATATTGCTTTCTGAAGTCAATGAAATTTACCGGGTTACGACGCAAGCGTATTTCTTCAGATTTAAATACAGTTTTTAATAGTCAGGTCGATACTTTTGCCCACTAATCCTTTATTATATATTTGTATAGACTTACCTGTATAAATGGAGAACGATAAAGACCTTATTTACGAAAATTCTGCCCTCAAGAAAGCCAAAAACGAACTTGAAGGACAAATTTTAGTGCTAAATAGACAGATTATCGATCTCAAAAAAGAGGTAGACAACTATAAAAATACCCTCGCCAAAATACCGCCGGAACTGGTCGACAAGGAGTTTCGTCCTGATTTGCAAGCCAGGTCACTCAGGTTTAAAATGGCGACGGTCCTGTATATCGACATCCACGGTTTCAAGGAAATTATTGCGGAAGAAGATTCAAGAGACAAACTCGACCAGTTGGATCAAATACTGGTCGAATTCGATGCCATTACTGAAAAACATAAGATCCAGAAAATCAGAACTGTAGGTGATTCCTACATGTGCGCAGGTGGTGTGCCTGTAAAAAACATTACCAACCCAATTGACGTTGTTCTGGCCGCCATGGAAATGAAGGATCACATCGAAAAAATGCGGAAGAAAAATGGTGAAGTGGCTACCTGGCAATTTAAAATGGGTATCCACACAGGTCCGGTTACCGCAACAGTCAGAGGAAAGAAGAAAATTTCGTATGACCTGACGGGAGAAGCGGTCAATATATCGACCCGTCTGGCAAGTGCATGTGAACCCGGACAGATCATCATTTCCGACATGACCCACGTGTTGGTTCAGGGCTACTTTGTGTGTAAGTTTCACAGCAAAGTTCCGGCCAGATACCAGGGTTTCCTGGAATTGTATCATGTGAGCAGGATTAAACCGGCTTACTCGGAGGATAGAAAAACAGGACTCTACCCAAGTAAAATATTTAACATTCGATATTTGCTTCGGCAATTCACGGATCTTCAGGAAGTAATTTTGGACAAGCTTACAAAGGAGCTCCCTTCATACCTGTATTATCACGATGTCCGACACACCATTGACGTGGTGAATCAGGCGGAACTGATCGGAATTGGAGAAGGTGTCGATGACGAATCCATCTTACTGCTTAAAACGGCTGCCTTGTTTCATGACCTTGGACACGTCATCGGATACGACAATCACGAGTATTTCGGCACACAGATTGCCCGTGAAATGCTTCCCAAATACAAATATTCGCCCGAGCAAATTGATCTGATATGCGAGATCATCATGGCCACACAAATGCCACCGAAACCGCAAACCCTATTACAAAAAATTATTTGTGATTCGGACCTCGATTACCTTGGCAGAAGAGACTTTATTGGAGTTTCCGATACCCTGTACAAGGAGTTGAAGGAGCAAAACAAGATTGGTTCGCTCAATGACTGGAACAAACTTCAGGTAAAATTTCTGGAAGTCCATCAGTTTTATACAGCCACCTCGCAAAATCTAAGGGCAGTAAATAAAAAGAGTCAGATTGAGCGAATCAAGGAATTGATCGTTGAGGATTAATCCTGTGCATCAATTTGAGGCTGTACATCAATTTGAGGAAGTTTCTCCAGAAGATCTTCGGGTTTAAGCACCAGATCTTGCTCGATGTAAGTCTTGTAATCCGATTTGTCCAATATCACAATTTCTTCCGAAACTTCCTTGTACCCTTCGACCATTATGTTCATATTATAATGACCGGGGGGAAGTATTACAACATATTTTCCGGAAATGGGATTGGGAATATACTGACCATAGAGTACTGCTGATTCTTCGTATAACTCACCCGATTCAGGCACCGTCACCTCAATAAATACGTTATCTATCAACTGATTTGTGTTTACCGCAAATACTTTTCCGGTAATCACCGTATATCTGGGTTCAACAGACTTGAAATCCACCCGATAGATATCCAGGTCTCCAAACCCACCCGGCCTCGCGGCAGAAATGTACCCGTGTTTCCCGCTTGCCGACATCCTGAGATTCATGTTGTCTTCGGCAGTATTTATCGGGTACCCCATATTCTTTATGCTCGTCCATTTTTTTGATGCTTCGTC
>DNDT01000304.1 GCA_003487525.1 Flavobacteriales bacterium | reverse complement strand
GACTGTAGAGCCCGGGCATGTCTTCAGGCAAGACGGCTCCCAACAGATGAACACGGGAATGAAGCGCCGATTCTTCCAATCGGCGCATGATATTGGATGCATTCCATCGTAAAGATCCAGTGAAATACAGGTGATGAGGGATGACATCCAGAATGGATTCGAAAGCATCTAAAACACGGATGATATTTTTTCTTGGTGAGATGGAGGTAGGATAAAAGATAAAAGGTTCTTGCAAATGGTAACGTTCGCGAAGGATGGCAAGTTGGTTCGGGGCGGTAATGCGTTGATATCTATCATGAGGGGCTTCATATATTGTGGTGACTTTGTCATGTTTGACAGGTAAAAGTCGCAAAACATTTTGTCGAGTATATTCTGAAACTGTGAAGATTCCCCAGGCTTTTCGAGCTGTGTAACGCATGTTCAATCTGAAGTAAATACTTTCTAGAAATTTATAAGCGTTCAAATTTGGATAAAAATATCCCAAATCGTGCATAATCGCGATTGTTCTGCATGGGGTATAGAGCGGGATTGTTCCCTTTGGCATGATGACAATGTCGAGATTATCGTGCCTAAGCGCCTTGGGTAAAAGAATATGATCCCATAACAGGCGATTTTTCGATGATAAAACCCGTTCTCTTGCCTTTGGGTATAAATTTTTGGGATTTGAAGAATCGTAGTAAAGATATAACTGGATATCTTGGTTAAATTCCAAAAAAGCTCGAATCAGTCCATGGGTAAATTCATTTGGACCTGATACACGATTGTCGATACCTCTTGCTGCAATTCCAATTTTTATGGGATGCATGGGAACCCTTCTTTAATGGTTTACATGATATAGTATAATCCGCAACTGCTCTTCACCAGAAGTACATTATGTTAAAAAATACCAGTACAACCGGGCAATTGGATTTCATCGTGGTCGGTGCTGAAAAGTGTGGCACCACTTGGTTATCCGAGATGTTAAGACAACATCCTCAAGTCTTTATTCCTGAACAAAAAGAGTTGCATTATTTCAATCGCAAGTTTGGGGAATTTCCAGAGTTGGATAATCACAACTTCAACAAGCCAGTAGAGTGGTATTTAGAATTTTTTGCTGCAGCGAAACCAAACCAGATCAAAGGTGAAATATGTCCAGCCTATTTGTGGGATGACCAGGCTGCTGCTAGAATCAAATCCTTTGACCCAAAATTGAAATTATTCATGCTGTTAAGAAACCCAATTGAACGGACGTATTCTGCTTATCGGTTTTATGTCCAAAGAGGTACTGTGCAGTTGGATTTTATGAATGCTTTTCACAGGCACAAGGCCTTGTTGGCAGATCGAAGTTCTTATGCAATGCAGGTACAGCGTTATTTAGACTTGTTTTCAAGAGAGAACATTCATATTTTTTTATATGATGATCTTAGGCGGAATGCCAAAGCCTTTTTACGGCAACTTGAACAAACGCTGGATATTGATGAATTCTATCCCGCGAATATTGAAGAAAGCACCTATGTGACAGGAGAAGTTCGTTACCGGTCGCTGAACCGTATTCTGTCAAAAACACGTTATCTGGTTCACAAGTATAAACTTACTTATCTGTTGGATATGGGTGGGAAAATCGGATTAACCAACAAGCTGGAATTCCTGCGTCAGCAAAATAAACTTAAGCCTCAGCAGACTTATACTCAAAAAATGGATGAGGCAACCCGAAAATTTCTCCAAGAGTATTTCTTACCAGACGTAATACGATTGGAACAAATATTAGGGAGGGATTTGAGTATGTGGAAACGTTCTGTATGACATCAACGCCATCTGGAAGTTCTGAAAATACGAAATCAATCCTAACGCTTGCGAAAGGAGCGAGTATTTCTTTAGTTGGGCGTTCAGCGAGTCGGTTGTTGATGTTGCTTGGGCAGGCTATTCTTGCCCGGACTCTTGGGCCACAACATTATGGGCTATTTTCTTTGGGATGGTCCATGTTGCAAATTAGCGGTGATACCGGTCAGGTTGGTTTGCCTCAAGGCATAATTCATCTTGGGGCAAAATATTGGAAAAATCAGGAGAGTAGGTTCCAAAGCGTTTTACAACAGGCTTTTAGTGTGGCCATCATTATAAGTTTGGTCGCAAGTACCCTGGTTTTTATGTTTTCTGCTGATATTGCATCTTTTTTTGGCAAACCTGATTTAAAGCTTGTTGTCCAGGGGATCTCTATTGCACTGGCTTTCTTTATTCTTCTTAAAGTTTTTGCTGCTGCAACACGCATTTCACAGCGGGTTCAATTCAGTATTTTTGTCGAAGACATGATCCCAGCATTGATTCTAGCTCTTGGTGCATTAATTTTTGTTTATTATTTGAGATGGAATTTGGTAGGTGGAATGTTAAGTGTGTGCCTTGCATATGGCACTGGCACTGTTTTGGCTTTAATATTTGTTGCCAAGTTATATCCGGGAATTTTTAAATTGGTCAGAGGGGAAAGCTTTCTGCGAGAGATACTAAAGTTTTCATTACCTGCAACTCTTGCAGGAATCTTCGGAACACTAATTCGTTGGATAACACGCTTGTTTTTGGGATACCTTCGTCCAGAAGCTGATGTCGGTTTATTTCAAGCAGCTTCGCAGTTAGCAGCATTGTCAGCTATAATCCTGGCGGCAACAAATACGATATTTACACCAATGATTTCTCGCCTATTCAGCCGTGGCGAAACAGAAAAACTGAATGAATTGTATAAAATCAGTACAAAATGGGCCGTTTATCTTAGTTTGCCTCTGGTAGCTGTTTTATTTATTTTTTCTCAGGATGCAATGATACTGTTCGGCGGTCCAGCTTACCAACAAGGAAGCTGGATTTTGGCAATTCTTATAATTGGACAGTTAGTGAATACAGCTAGCGGTGCTGTAGCACCACTACACTTGATGCTGGGATATCAATCACGCTGGATGTGGACTAATGGTGTCGCTTTATTTATTAGCTTTTTCATGAATTGGGGGTTTATCACCTTGTGGGGGCTGCCAGGTGCTGCCCTGGCTAGTGCTTGTAGTATTGCTATTATAAACTTAGCTGGCTTGATTCAAATCAAAAACTTGACTGGCCTTTGGCCTTATGATCGCAGATACTGGAAAGGGGCACTTGCTCTTGTTATAGCGATTGGTGTAACGAGCCAGCTTTTGTTTTGGCGAATAGAGATCGTTTGGATAAAACTAGCCGTTGCAGTACTGGTATCTGTTATCGTATTTTCCGTAAGTATCTTCGCCTTTGGGTTAGATCAGGAAGATCAAGACTTTCTAAATGCACTTCGCTCGCGGCTACTTCGTTCTGGGGGAAGGGGGTAATAATCGTGAATATATTCTTCAGCACAATAGTTCGCAATGCAGATATTTCTAATGGTGGAGAAATAGTGCGTCTAAATTGGGATGAAAAGAGGGTTGAAAAACGTCACCTGATCGTTCCTGAGAACCCAGAAATTTTAGATCCTAATCCACGTGGCAATTCCCGTGGGGGAAGAGGCATTGCAATACTTCCAGATGGACGCATTGCCGTTGCCACTTACCATTCGCTATATCTTTTCGACTCTAATCTGACAACGAAAGAACAATATACTCATAATTTAATGGTTGGGTTGCATGAGGTTTTTTTGTCTTCTGAAAAGGTTATTTGGCTAACGTCTACTTCGATTGATGCAGCTCTTGAATATAACCTTAGTAGTGGGAGTGTAATTTCTCAATTTTGGCCACGTGAACAACC
>DNDT01000471.1 GCA_003487525.1 Flavobacteriales bacterium | reverse complement strand
ATGAAATTCTGAAAGTCGAAGTTCCTACAGGCGAGCCAAAAATATATGAGCTTGACGCCGACTTGAACATTCTCTCCTCAAACTACCTGAATTAATGTTTGACCCAAATGCAAAAACCATTGCCGTAGACTTTGATGGTACCATTGTCGAGCATGCATATCCCGAGATAGGAAAGGAAATGTTGTTCGCCTTCGAGACGTTAAAAGCCCTTCGTGACAAAGGTCATAAGCTCATTTTATGGACCTTCAGGGAAGGTAAGTACCTGGAGGATGCAGTCGAATACTGCCTGAAAAATGGAATTGAATTCTATGCGGTAAACAAGAGCTATCCCGAAGAAGAATTTGATGAAACGATCAGTAGAAAAATTCAGTGTGACGTATTTATTGATGACCGAAATTTAGGTGGTTTTCCAGGTTGGAGCGAGGTTTGGCAGTCATTGCATCCGGAAGGCGGAGAGTTCTACCACAAGCTTAAAAACGAGGAAGCGCACTATAATTTCAACAAGAAACCGACACTGATAAAACGAATTTTTAGATAATGGCAGGGGATATTTTTTTAAAGACATCAGAGGAGATAGAATTGATGCGNNGACAAACTCGCTGAGACATTCATTCTGGATCACAAGGCTAAGCCCGGATTTAAAGGCTTGTATGGTTTTCCGAACACATTGTGCATATCAATCAACGACGCGATTGTTCACGGTATCCCCGGAAACAAAGCCCTGGAAAATGGAGATGTGATTTCCATTGACTGCGGTACCTTGATAAATGGATTTTATGGGGATCAGGCCTATACCTTTGAGGTTGGTGAAGTCAGTCCGGAGATTAAAAAATTACTTCGGGTAACCAAAGAAAGTTTATTTCTGGGCATTGACCAATTCAGGCTGGGAAATCGAGTAGGGGACGTCGGATTTGCCATTCAAAAGCACGCTGAGGATAATGGTTTTGGCGTTGTGCGCGAACTTGTCGGTCACGGCTTGGGGCGATCAATGCACGAGGGCCCCGAAATGCCTAATTACGGAAAAGCGGGCAAAGGGAAAAAATTTCAAAACGGGATGGTTGTGGCCATTGAGCCTATGATAAATCTCGGTGTCCGAAATGTAAAGCAAGCAGAGGATGGTTGGACAATTCTAACTGCGGATGGAAGGGTTTCGGCTCATTTTGAACACGATGTCGCATTGATTGACGGAAAACCGGATATTTTATCTTCGTTTGAATACATAGAGGACGCCCTGAACCTAAACGTATCTGTTTAATATGTTTCATTTTATTTTACGAACCATCCCCAGGCCTGTCCTTATTCAAGCTGAGTTATCTATTTAACAAGGTGGCTCCGGTATTGTTGAAGGGCGACAAGGTTGAAGACCCTATCAACGGAAAAACCTACAGCCGATTTTTACCCTATGGATACGGGGGGACGGTGAAACGAAAAAATGCCCTTAGTCCTCAAACACTTTCACTTGAACGGCATCGGCTTTTGTGGTTGTTTTTAAAAAACAAGACTGATTTCTTTTCGGCAAAGCGTAAAATGCTCCACGTCGCTCCCGAACAATGTTTTTACAAGATTTTCAAAAACATGGACAATCTTGACTATACGACGGGAGATCTGAACAGTCCGCTTGCGGATGTTAAAATGGACCTTCATGAAATACCCTTTGACGACAATAGTTTTGACGTGATTTTTTGCAATCATGTACTGGAGCATGTCAGGGATGATATTCAATGCATGAAGGAAATTTACCGGGTCATGAGACCGGGCGGATTTGCCATTCTTCAGTCGCCGGTCGACATTACGCGGGAGAAAACTTTTCAGGATGACTCCATTGTCAGTGAAGATGAACGCGAGAAACACTATTGGCAAAAAGATCATGTACGCCTCTTTGGACTGGACTACAAGGATCGACTGGAATCTGTCGGATTTCAAGTCAGGGTTGAAAACTACATACAGGAATTCTCGGAAGATGAAATAAACAGATATTGCATATCCAGCCCTAAAAAGGACGATTCTATTTATTACTGTCTCAAAAATTGAGTATTTCGGACTGTTAAAATTTTGTTAATCTTTGATTTAACCAAAAACTGAATGAATTAAAGGCCTATTTTTAAATAGTAATGAAAGAACTTCGGATTTTTCTTTCTTCTTTTTTGGCTTTTTCCTACCTGATTCTGTCGGTTGGAATTGATTTAAAAGCTCATTATTGTCACGACGAACTCGCTTCTTTGACAGTATCCTTTACTGAAAGTCATTGTACATGTGGTGATAATACAGTTGAAATGAAATGTTGCAGCACAGAAGAAACAGTCATCCAGTTTGATCAACCTTGTCTTGTTCAGCAAAAATTGTCCACCGAAACAGATCTGTTTGTCGTTGAAAATGAAATTGAAACTCAGGATGATTTTATCTCTGAGGAAATTCCGATTTCAGCAAACCGGTGCGAAACAAAAAAGAAAGAATCCAAGATATTCCTGATAAATTCTTCATTGCTTTATTACGGTTAGATTTTTTTCACCTCCTGAAAAAAAAGTATTAATCTAAACGTAATTAAAATGAAAAAAATTCAATTTCTCTTATTGTTCTCAACTCTTATAACTTTTTCGGCGTATGCTCAAAAAGAAGTTAAAACGATCTCCATACATGTCGATGGTGTTTGTGATATGTGCAAGGAGCGCATTGAAAATGCCCTTGATGTCAATGGGGTAAAATACGCCAAATGGGACAAGCAAAGCCACGACTGCGAAATCATGTATCGCACCGATAAAATTACCGAGGAAGAGCTGCACTCATTATTGAATCAGGCTGGTCACGATACGGATAAAAGCCGAGCCAGTGACAGTGCTTATGAGGCTGTTCATGATTGTTGCAAGTACCGTGAGTTGTCCAAGCAATCGGAACATTCCGATCACACCGGACATTCGGATCAGGAGTAATTCTTTCATGACATGACTACTTTGCTAAAAAGAGCGCTGATCTTTTTACATCTTTCGGTTTTATCCATATTCACACTTTACGCTCAGGATCAACTCAAAGGGGTTGTTGTGGAGGAATCGGAAAAGGGCGACCTTGCTCCTTTAATAGGTGTAAATGTTTACTGGAAGGGTACCACAATAGGAACAATTACAGATACAAATGGTGTTTTCAGTATAGCAGATGACCATAAAAATCATGTGCTTATAATCAGTTATATCGGTTATCAAACTGATACGATTGAAATATCCAAACACAAAGAATTAATGGTTGTTTTGAAAAATGCCAGAGTGATGGATGCTGTTGAGATAAGTTATCGAACCAAGGCTACAAGTCTGTCTTTTATGGACCCCAGGCATGTCGAAGTGCTGAATGAAAAAGAGCTATTTAAGGCAGCTTGCTGTAACTTATCGGAGAGTTTTGAGACAAATGCATCCGTAGATGCATCCTTTACGGATGCAGTGAGCGGAACAAGGCAAATTCAAATGCTGGGCCTTTCGGGTATTTATACGCAGATTTTAACTGAAAACCTGCCGAGTAACAGTGGATTGGCAAGCGTTTACGGATTGACGTACATACCGGGTGCCTGGATCGATAACATAAGCATTTCGAAAGGAGCGGGATCGGTGTTGAATNNAAATAAATACGGAATTACGTAAGCCTGATCAGAAAGAAGAACTGTATATAAATGCTTACACAAATCAGGCTGGAAGGGTAGAGCTAAACTCAGATTATAAAATCAAACTCAACGAAAAATGGTCAACCAGTTTCTTGCTGCACGGAAGGGGTATGTTTACAAAGAATGATGTAAACGAAGACGGCTTTATGGACATGCCGTTGAACCAGACCTTTATTGGAATGAACAGGTGGAAATATGTCGGGGTAAAAGGATTGATGAGTCAGTTCGGGGTAAAGCACATTAACATTGTCAATTTAGGGGGTCAGACAGCCCATAATTTCGATCAGGAAAATAGAGATACCCTAACCTGGGGCACGGAAATGATCACTCAGCGGACAGAAGCTTTTGGTAAAATCGGATATGTATTTCCCGAGAGAAAGTACAATAGCGTTGGTCTTCAGCTTTTCGGTGTCAATCATGTTCAAAGAAGTTATTACGGTTTAAGGCAATACAATGGGGATGAAAAAAGTTTTTATTCAAATTTTATCTACCAAACCATACTCGGGAATACCAATCACAAATTAAAACTGGGATTGAGCTATTTATACGATGACGTGAAAGAAAACCTGGACACGTCTCGATTTGACCGAATTGAACAGGTACCCGGCGCGTTTGCCGAATACACGCTGATACTGAATGAGAAAATGACACTTGTCACCGGATTCAGGGCGGATTATCACAATTTGTACAAATGGATTTACAGCCCAAGGCTGCATTTCAGGTATGGGATTGCTGAAAAAACTGTGCTCCGCGCTTCCGGAGGAATGGGAACCAGAATTGCCAGTATTATTGCCGAAAATTCAGGTTACCTTGCCTCTTCCAGAAGGTTTGTTTATCCGGGAACAAACAATGCCTATGGTTTAGAGCCCGAGGTAGCGGTAAATGCCGGTTTAACGTTGTCGCAAGGATTTAAACTGAATTACAGGGAAGGCAGTATTGTCATTGACTTTTTCAGAACCGAGTTTTTGGATCAGGTAGTTGTTGATTTGGATAAGAGCTCTCAGGAAGTCAATTTTTACAACTTGTCCACCAGCATGGGGCAGTCGTTTGCCAATAGCTTTCAAATAGAGTTCAGTTACGAAATTGTGAAGCGATTTGATGTTAAAATGGCTTACCGCTATTACGACGTGAAAACAGACTTTTCCAAAGGACTTCTTAGAAAATCACTTTTGGCAAAGGACAGGGGATTTGTCAACCTTGCCTATGAAACCAGAAAAAACAAAAAAATGGGAAACTGGAAATTTGATGCGACCACTCAGTTGATTGGTCCTCAGCGATTGCCTTATACGGCGTCAAATCCTCTACAATATCAATTGCGTGAATACACTCCGTTTTACGTTTTACAGAGTGCACAGATTACCAGGGTCTTTAGCAAGATGTTCGAGCTTTATTTGGGAGGTGAGAATTTAACCAACTAC
>DNDT01000328.1 GCA_003487525.1 Flavobacteriales bacterium | reverse complement strand
AGGGACATGACTTTGAAATGTGCCTTTATGAAGCACCGATAAGAGCCAATGACAATTGCAGGGGTGCTCAATTGCTTTTTGTTGACTCTACAGTTAAAGTGGTGCCTTGCGATACCCTTACCAACAGGTATGCCACTCATCAAGGAACGAGTGTGGCGCCAAATCCGACATGTGGTTTTTATGGTGGGGGCGATGTCTGGTATAAAACTGTTATGCCCTCTTCAGGCTATTTAAACATTGTTATATCCGAATACACATCTCAGTTCGCAGTGTACAAAGGCACATGTGGCTCGATGACACAGATCAATTGTGTTACGCTGAATGGCAACCGAAACATCAGAGACGCTTCTTTGGCGGGCGACACCATTTATATCCGGGTTTTTACATACGGAAATGAAGAGGGACAGGAGTTTTTCCTGACTTTGTATGAACCGCGTTTTCCAGTGAATGACGATTGTGCCAATGCCATTGATCTGAGTCCGGGCAACGCTGTTTACTCCAATGCTTTTGCTACTGCAGATACAGCTGGTACTGCACCCAATCCTACTTGTGGTTTCTACAATGGAGCAGATGTATGGTTTACCTACACTGTTCCTGCTAGCGGTGAAATTAAAATCCTTAAAAAGAATCTGGGAGCGGGAATTTTACCAATGATGCAGCTTTATTCAGGTGTTTGCGGCAACATGACAAGATTGCAATGTGCACAATTTAATTCCACCATTCAGTTTACCGATTCAAATCTTATCGGGCAAAAACTTTATTTACGGGTATTCAGTTATTCAAGCTCAAGTGGAGGTTCTTTCGGACTGTGTGCCTATGATTCAGTTTGCAAGGGATTTACCAGGTATAACAGGGAAAGGTTCATGTGCAGGTGTGATGATATTCACCTCGGTTCAAATCAGGTATTGACAAGCAATAACAAATACACGGAGCACTATAAGGCGGCTGATGGCTCCGACAGTATATTGTTGTATTCATTGGTCGAAGCACCAACTTATGCCGTTGATGCTTACGATACAGTTTGCCTGGGGTCTTCATATACCTTTCCCGACAGTACACATATCCCAATAGTTAACATTCCTTTTAGACAAATAAGTTATTTTGAAACTCAATTTGGCTGCGATAGTGTAGTAACATATCATATTGATACGTTTTCCATCTATCAAAACAATATATTCGATACAGTTTGCAGCGGAGCAAATTATATCACCCCAGAAGGGGACACGTTGTTTGCGGTATCTTCATCCGTCGTCGATACATCTTTTATAACCTCTTCAAGGGGCTGTGACAGTTTGTCTATTGTCGACTTATTCGTTAAGCCACAATACTACTTTATTTATTACGACAGTATTTGTGTCGGCTCCGATTACATTTCGCGGTCTGGAGATACTATTTTTAATGTGATGGCATCATTTACTGATTCCATAAATACCGGTCATACTCCTTATCGCTGTGACAGTATAACCACCAGTTACGTAAGGGTCTTTCCGGTGTTTAATGCACTGGTAACCGATAGTGTTTGCCATGGTGATTCCTATACATTTCCCGACAACAGAACGATAAACAATCTTGTCTCGAATGTAATCGATACGTCATTCTTCTTTACAGCAAGGGGGTGTGATAGTTTAATTGTTACAGATTTAAGGGTAAACCCGGTTTATAACATCGTGGCCTATGATTCTATTTGCCGCGGAGATTCCTACACTTTCCCTGATAATACAAGCCTGAATAACATTGACAGTTCTCTGTCCTATATAAGTACTCTGCAGGGAAAAAGCTCATGTGACAGCCTGATTGAAACACGCTTGAATGTTTATATTATTGACACTTCCATTACCATTTCCGGTGGACGGCTAACTGGAAACAGTATGTCAAATACGTCATATCAATGGCTTGATTGTGACGATAATATGTCGATTATGTCAGGTCAAACGGGAACTTCGTTGATAACACCGGCAACGAATGGAACATATGCCCTGGCATTTGAAAATAACAACTGCCATGATACATCTTCCTGTCATTTTATGGCCGGTGTGGGTATAGAGGAAAACCAGACAGTGAGAAACATCAAATTCTATCCAAACCCATCCAATCGTAATTTCACTTTTGAATTGGACGGAGAGATTGATGGCTTGCTGTTATTTTACGATCAGACCGGAAGACTTGCCTTCAGTCTATCTGTTAAGGCCCGCAACCAAATACAGGTTACATTGCCCGAATACATAGGCTATGGGTTGTATTACGTGAGGTTTGTTGGCGGAGAGCTGGACTATTCCCAGTTGTTGCTGATTAAGGATAACCGTTAATGATGAGCTAAAAAAAAGGCCCTGCCTACAGAGCCTTTCTTTAAGTAAGTTTAATTTATTTGATAAGCGCCAAATCGACATCTACCTGATCTTCGACAATAGCTAATATTTGTGCTTTATCGGTAATATTAATCGGAACAATGGCTACCTGACCATTTGGGGCAAAGAGCTGAACGGTCGATCCGTTATTGCTCAATTGAGCCAATTTTATACTACGAGTATAATCCTGATATGTCCACACCCTTGTTTCAGGGTCATACACCAGACTTTTCACTTCACCCTTGTTTGGACCATCCAGTTGGTTAATATCAAAGCGATTTTGAGTTGCAACCACCTCATACATAAAACCGTCACTTCCCATTACAATTTGTTTTTCCATATCACCCGGGTTCATGGACATGGGATTTGAGCCAGTCCAAAACTCAATTAAATTTAACACGACCACATCTACAAGAAGGGTAAACGAGGTAATGAGACCTCCAATAAAAAAGAAAAAGATGGCACCTGGCCATTTCCCAATGCTTCGGTTCCAATCCCAATAATTTTCAGTGAGTTTAAAAGAGCCGATACAACCGGTTTGAAAAGAAATTGCCCACAGCATTAAAGCACTTAAGAAGATTGATGAAGTTTTTTTCATGGTACGAGGTTTATTAGTTTGATTAAAAATAAAAATTGATTTGTAAGAAGTGCAGCCAATCAGAAAAAATATTTGCTACGACACCGTTTATTTTTTTATAAAGATGAAATCCCCTCCCTGGTCTCCGGTATTGTGGATGGTACCGTATTGAGGTGCGTTAAAACTGTTATTCATCACAGTTTCACGGAATTGCATAAACAGGTTCATGGATGGCAGGAATTTCTCCTGATTGTCATTCAGGTGTCTTACCAAACTTTCCATGAAAACACTTTTGTCGGGCACTTCATTAAGCATGCCACTGGTCATTGCTTTTCGGCTGGGGTACCGGTATAAGTTTTTAACTGACTTTGACGCATCTTCAAATGCAGCACGAGTTTTAAAAATACCGCCGCCAAAACACGCATCCGCGATTAAAAGCGTATGTTTTGATTCAATACCCTCAATATAACCCTGAATCGTTGAGTTTCTTATCCAGTCCGCTGTGATGTCACGCTCAGCATCAACT
>DNDT01000043.1 GCA_003487525.1 Flavobacteriales bacterium | reverse complement strand
GTTAGTAATATGGCGACGATAGCGCGCTAAAACGGTATCTATATAACAAATTTTTCCCTTTCCATTGTCCAGAATGCAAATCCACATTAGCCAGTCTGAATAAACTCTAATACGTTCATCATATCCCCCTACCGGTAAATCTTCTCTTCTTACCATAACAGATACAGCTGGCAAGAAATTACCAAAGCGAACTAACTCTTGTATACCTCCAACTTTCTTACCAATTCGTTCTGACCACAAATATAAGCTAGTATTTAAATCTGAATCAAAAACATCTACATCATGATAACATAGCGTACAATCTAATCTTTTTTGCATAAAAGCAACTTGCTTCTCCACCTTTTCTGGCAAAAAAAGATCATCCCCATCCAGAAAAGTAATAAACTCACCTGTACATTCTAATAAACCTCTTGTGTGATTCTTCGTGACTCCCAAATTAATAGTATGTAAAAACACCTTTACTTTTCGAGGATATTGATTCTGCAAATCTCGTAATATTTGAGGCGTCGTATCTGTAGAAGCATCATCACTAACAATTATCTCAATATTTTCATATGTTTGGGAGAGCGCTGATCTGACCGTTTGCTCAATTACATCTTCTTGGTTATAGCATGGTATTAGAATAGAAACCTTGGGTTGCATATTACCTAATTTTAATCCTTTTCAAACTGTCTAGATAGTTACTGAATTGAATGACATAGAAAGTCAATTAAGTGTGCAGAATATTTAGGGAAATTACTTTTCGTGATCGGTCTTTGATTGTAGGCAGGTGGTTGAACACCTAATTCAGCGAAAAACACATCTGACATATTCTGGTCATAATGTTGACCGGTATGGATAATGCTTTCATCAAACGAATTGACTAGAGCAACTACTATGATGTGATTTGCATCGTCTGGGATCGGACCGATAACTAACATAGATAAGAAAAATAGGGATAAAACTACTATGATATCCCCAACTTTCACAAAAAAAATGCAGCCGTAGCACGTCCAAGTCTTACATTTTCTTCTACCCCCAGCATCGTAAGATATGATCCAATACCTGCTGCTGTGGCAATAAAATACATTAAAGTGTTTTGAATGACAACAATTTCTAAGACACGAAAATATGAAACTCTCTTTTCAATTAAATAAAAATATTGCATCGTTTTAATTGCCGTCATAGCAAAAAACAATAACAGCGTAATCCAAAAACAAGGCCAGGAGAATTGTTCTTTTAATAAAATGAGTTGTTCAAAGCTAGTCTTTGAAAATACAAAAATGAGCAGACCAAATGCAACAATTATTTTGAAATTATCCCAAAAGCGTCTCTTCAAATGTTTCGAATGTCTAATATTTTTATAAGCTTCCATAAATCTACTCAATTGTGTTGCATAGTGTTCTTTTCATTATTTAGTATTAAACCACACCTTTTAGAGTTTGTAATCAACTTTTAATAAATATGATTTATTATGTTTTTCTTAACTCAAACATTTACGCTGATGTACTAATTCAACTGCATATTTCTTCATCTTATTTTTCTGTGACTATTGTTCAGTTACACAGAACACCCATTCTCAACATCCATCAGTAAACCATTCAAGGATCTCTACTGAATGATTATCATTAGCTCAACTTTAGGACTTTCTACTTGCGAGTAACTCTTCAAAAAAACGGATGCGCTCAGCTTCCTTAGAAACCTGGTCAATCGATGTGATCAGGCTCCGCTCAACACGCCTTCCACGCATTCTATAAGAAAACTCACGGATAACATGAGCGTGAGTTTGAATATTGTCTTCTTTATTTGGAATCTCCAACAAGAAATCGACATCCAAGCCCTTCAAGTCTGTGTCTATATAGGGAAGCACCATCGGGAGTCCATAGGCCAAACATTCGCGCGTCTTCAATGGACTGGCTTCTTCCATGCCCTTGCGATAAAGCGCCAGGGTGCTGATGGCGATATCGCAATTTGCCATGACTTTACGGTAATGATCTACACTCAGATAGCCATGCAAGGTCAGGTTGGGGGGCAGAGGCTCATACTCAGGCAAGCTATCATAACCCACGATGTCAACATTCAGGTCGGAAAAGTTTCGTGTCAACTCAACCAGTTTGTCGACACCGTGCCAGGAATATCCGGGGGTGCCGATGAAAACCACACGGGGTGTTTGGTTGTTGGGCGCATCCAAAGGCAGGAAGTCTTTCAAGTTAATGCCATTGGAGATAACGCGTATGGGCTTTTCAAAAGCTACATATGTCTGATCCCGGGCAAGCTCCTCGGAAACGGAGACCAATCCGCTGACTCGTTTTAGAAGGATACCGCGCGTCAGGTGATTGTATACAGATAGCGTTGTCCCCAAATCTTTATGTTGCTCAACATCATTGGTGTTGATCTCGCCCACAACCGGCGCGATATCGGTCAATTCATGCACGGGATAAACGTACATTGCCAGACGCAGATAGATCACATCCGGTTGAAATTTTCTCACAGAGGCAACCAACTCGCGAGCGGCCCTGGCTCGGTTTCGTTCGGTATCCAGTTTCCCTGCGAGGTCGTATTGAATTACATCAGCAGGTATCAGGGCGGATAGAGGCGCGTATCGGCTGGTGTGCATGAAAAGACGGGCTTCGTGCCCGCTTGCCTGCCATAGTCTGATCTGCTGGTCCAGTTTCTTCCCGACACCACTGTCCTTAGAGCGCGGCCAGTGCAGGGAAATTGATGCAATCCGCATAGATTAATCCTGATGTTGGCGTTTTTGCTTTAGGCGATACAAATCACGGGCGAAAATGAAGAGTTTGTTGAAAATCGGTCCCTCGAGCAAACGGCTGTAAGATGGGAAATCCCAGAAGGTTTTCTTGGGTGCGCTCATGATGGATTCAAACTGCTCGTCAGTCAGCCCCAATTTTTTGACCACATATTCTCGGTCTTCTTCCTGCATAGTGGGCGCGTAGGTGGGCTTATCAAGTTCCTCTAGGGCAGTTTCGCGGGTAATCTCACCGGAGCAGATCAGGCTGGAGAGGTGCGAACGGCGTTTGTCGAAACCAAACTTGGAGGGCAGGATGTAACCTTGGTAGAACCGCGTGTAGATAGACTCGTAATGCTTACCACCGTAATAGCGCCAGCCCAATTCGTTTTGCAGGATTTGCATGGCTTCATTCTTATTGTAGTCAATGTAGTTTAGGATGTCGATGCAAATCCTGCAAAACGAATTGGGCTGGCGCTATTACGGTGGTAAGCATTACGAGTCTATCTACAC
>DNDT01000124.1 GCA_003487525.1 Flavobacteriales bacterium | reverse complement strand
CCATTCAACAAGCAATAAACCGGGCAGCTTTGCTCTTATCGACAGTATCCGTGGAAACAGGACAAGTGATCACCTGGTATGGTATAATCGCATTCAGGAATTCTTCCATGTCGGCGTTAATGATACACTTGACCACTATTATTACTTGACATCATCGTCCGGATGTGATGGACAACAGGAGTCGGTTCCAACCATGAAACTGCGTGCCATGGAATTGGATGTCACTGCAATCAGTGATTCGGTCAATCAATTAGACTGGACTCAGGTGACGCCTTCAGCCATCTCGCCAAATTATATCATCTGGAGAGATAACGGGATTAACGGTAACTCGCCTTACGGAACAGAGAACAGCGAGGATACCTGGGTGGTTTGCAACGAGCAAGTGACCTACCACATTGAGTATCCACATCCAACGATTATTGATCCAAGTACCAGTCAGCTTTGCGTAAGTACTTCACCGAAAGTCGATGGATACTTTATCGACGACACCCCACCTGCCAAGCAGTTTGTAGACAGTGTTTCAATGCGCAGGGACACGACCTTTACGGGCATGATAGGCTGGAAAAAGAATACATCCAAGGATGTGACCAAGTATTATGTGATGAATTGCCTGCCGGGTAGTTACAAGATACTGGACACAGTGAATGCAGGCAGTCCATTGTTCTACATGGACAATGCAAATGCACCACTGGAAGCCATTACACAGTACACGGTAACAGCACAGGATTCCTGTGGCAACAACAACCTGTCCAAGCAGCAGTTTGACTGCCATGCGACGATCTTCGTAAAGCCCGTTATGGACTTCTGTGATCAGAGCATACTCTTGCAGTGGAACGCCTATGAGGACTTTGCCTCTGGTGCGGCCGTTGGGTATGTAATTTATGTTTCCGAGAATGGCAGCCCGTATAAAGAGGTTGGTATGACCACCGAACCGAAATTCAAGTACAGTGAGCTTGTAAACGGAAACAACTATTGTTTCTACATCACTGGCTGGGAGAACGACGGTGCCGGACCGATCAGCTCATCTAGCGCGGTTGTATGTATTGACGCGGACTTTATCCGCAGGCCTGCCTTTGCTTACCTGAGGTATGCCACTGTTGTTGATACAAATCTTGCCAGAATGTGCATGAAGGTAGACCTGGATGCAGACATTGGAGAATATTGGGTGAAGAGATCCAATAAGAAAGATGAAGGCTACAAGGTTATTGCAACGGTCGAACTTCCGGATCCGTTGACTCCTGCAGATTCTAACTTCTGTTTTGACGACATTGACGTAAACACAACCAAGATGTCCTACTACTATAAAATCGACGTGGTTGACCCATGCGGTGAGGTGGGAAGGAGTTCAAATGTTGGCCACACAATGTTGCTAAGTGTAGTCGCGGACAACGACAAGAACCGTAATTTCCTTACATGGAACCATTACGAAGAATGGGCCGGTGGTGTGAACAATTACGAGGTTTGGAGAGGAACCAGTGTGAGCAACATGACCAAGATTATGAGTCTTCCTGTGTATCAGTTCGGATCCATCGATGGTTTATCGGTAAACAAGGACGGTATCCAGTATATCGACAACGTATCGAACAATCAGAACATTCAAGGAAACGGAGAGTTCTGCTACTATGTCGTTGCCAATGAAGGTACAGGAACCTTTATGCAGATTGAGCCGGAGAGAAGCAAGTCGAACACCGTATGTGCGGTGCAACATCCACTCTTCTACGTACCAAATTCATTCACGCCAAACGGTGACGGTGTAAACGATTACTTTATGCCAAAAGGCGCCTTCCACGATGTCAAGGCATACAAGCTTGAGGTGTTTAACCGTTGGGGAGAAATGATTTACTCAACAGACAACTATAATTCCAATGGTTGGGACGGAACCTACAAAGGTACTCCGGCTCCGACAGGATCATATGTGTATGTGGTAAACTACACCTCTGCCGATGGTCTGGAATACGAGAAGCGAGGAACGGTTGCGATTACCAGATAGACCGCACTCCAATAAAACAAAAAAAGAGCTGTCCACCAGGGCAGCTTTTTTTATGGTGATGGATTGGCATAGGTCGATCGGGAGTTGCCTTTTGGAAGCATCGGAGCTTGATCTCCCAATTATCCTTCTTAAGGAAACTTACTGAATCGGGTCACGGAAATTTTCTCAAGAATTCCTTTGTACGTGCCGCCCGGTTTCACGGTAACGCGAAATACCCCTCCGGCAAAATAATTGGGAACGCCCACATATGAAGCATAGCTGTTCGTATATCCATTGGCACTAATGGGTGAAAATAAACGGATGTTTTTTTGCAACACGCTGTCACCTTCATGCAAGGAAAAAACCAGGTATGAGTTGTCCAGACCGTAATCGGTGTGGATATCACAGGTAATTTTTAAATAGCCATCAACACCAACAGCAGCGTGTTGACCTCGGTTTAAACCCAATTCAAAGATGGGAAAGAGGGAATACATATCGCCTTGCATTTCGATGGGATTTTTTGAGAACACGGAGTCATCTTTCACAAAATCCGATTCATCTGAAATCCAATCTTCGGTATCCAGAAGGCTGCAATCCAAAGGGGTTGGCAATCTTTTCAAATAGATCTGGCTATAATACATCCTGTTCATGTCGTAGTAATGTAGGTAGGTATTGAAGTACTGATAGACCTGAAACAGGTTTACGTAGATGAAATATACGCTTAGAACAAGAAGAGGAATGGTCCATTTGCGACGCCGTATTTCTGTAATCAATGCCGTAAGTCCGAGAGCGAAGATTGGATAACTCTGAACCAGGGCCCGAGTTGAATAACCACCACCGTATTTCCAGTCACGCCAGGATATGACGATGTATATATTAATCAGGCAGAAGGCAATTACGGCCTTGCGAAAAGGAAATTTTCCGATGAAAAACAAACCCGCCATAAACAGTATTGTTACGGGAGTATAGATAAACCATCCTTTTTCCCAACCGAACAATACCCGAAAATGTGGTGTTAAAAAATCCCACGCGCTCCCCACATCGTAAATGAAGAATCCGGTTACATGTTGCCAGTATATCAACTGAGGAAGGATGCCTAAAAGGCCGAATCCCATTGCGATGTATGCATGCTTTTGGTATGATTTTACAAGGGCCCATTTTTCAGAAGATGATGCCTTATTATGGGTATTCCATAAAATGGGAATTAGAACGATGATTGCATCCGTTGGCCTGCAAATGGAAGCAATGCCAATGAGATATCCCGTTAATGCGGCCCATATTACCCGTGGCTTTTCATGCCATTTTACCGTGGTGTAGAGCACGAAAACATATATCGCAAAGAGGGGAGCATGACTCATCGCATTTTCCAGAGCCAGATATTGTATGGCGTTGCTGGCCAGGGTTAACAACAGCAAGGAAATGGCAACATCCATGTCTGCAAAATATCTCAGCAAGACGTTCCTCAGGATGAAAAAGGACAGAAGGCAGAAGAAGAGCATGCCAAGGCTAAGCGACCACTGGTATGGAGCTGAGAATCCGTCCGGCTTATACATGGAATTGGAAGCAATCAGGTGACCAACCAGAAAATAAGGCAATTGTAGGATTGAAACACCAACAAAGTATTTCCCCACATAGTTCCCATTTTCAAGCTTCTGAAGCTGTACGCGATTACCCCCGGTAACGTGATAAACGCTGTCAATTTTATCGAGCCATTGCAGTTTGTCAAGATCAGCGTAGATAAACGTTCCGGGCAGATACAGGTAATATCCGAATGCGTCCCAGGTGGTTATTCTCAGTTCGTGTTCCGAATTTATGCCGGGATAGGTTAAGCGTTGCTGAATAAAAACCAGTGAAAGGACAATGCAAGCGAGGGTGGAATAGAATTTATTGTTGCTTAAAATTCTCAAAATAACGACCGGACTATTTTAACCTATTTTTTGGCGGGCAATGCTCTTTGCAATTTAATGCCAAGCATTATTTCGTGTGTCGTTTTGGCTCTGATACTCACGCCGGATGTGATGACGTCATAAGAGTACCCAAATGAAAGGTTGTCCCTGAACAGAAAGCCAAATAATATTGATATCGCCTCCTGACTTCTGTATGCCGCTCCCAGCCACAGGGCTTTGTTGTATTCAGCCTTTAAACCGGCGTCGAATTGCATGGGAGAAGGCCCCACATATTTCAATAATACATATGGAGTGAATGAAAATTGAGCTTCATCACTGCCAATTCGATAAGAGCTATGAATGTTGTAGTGCTGTTTCAACCGGGCCTTACCTTCGTTTCCGTCGCTAAAAAAAGTGAGTTTTGTGCCGAATAATTGATTGACCGAAAAACCGAGCGTCAGCCTGTTCGAATAAAGGTACATTCCAAACGATCCGTCCGGAACATAGGCGGTCTGANNGGTCTGAATCCCATTGCTCAAAATCTGATCGCCGCTTTCATTTAGATTTAACTTGGTGCCGTCAAGTGTCCAGCCAGTCAATCCCCCAGACAATCCAAACGATATTTTAACCCCGCCGGCCAGGGTGGCAATGTATGAATAGGTTAGGTATCCTCCACGCTGAGCAATGTGACCTGCAACATCGTTCACAAAATATCCGCCCAATCCCATTTTTCGGTTCTTCAAAGGCCCCTGTGCACTTAGCGCTATGGTTCTGGGTGCGTCGTTGAAACCGACCCATTGTATTCGCTGGGTCATTTTGGCATCGTAGTAATCTTTCGTGCCTACCACTGCCGGGTTTACAAGATAGTCATGAAACAGAAATTGACTGTACATAGGTACCTGCTGAGCCGCAAGTTGGCCACAGATAAGCATTAAAACTATGTAACTAAACTTCTTCATCAATACAATATACTAACGGCACCTGTTTTGACATCTTCACCGTCTCCATAAAGGTCAATGACATAATAATACGATGCGCTCGGCAATAGTTCGGATTCATAGGTTCCGTCCCAGGCACTTCGATAACCCGTAGAGGAAAACACTTCTATTCCCCAGCGATTGTACACCGTAACCACGACGTTTGGATAATCTTTAAGGAATGGAAGCTCCCAGGTGTCGTTGACTCCATCGCCATTGGGAGAGAAACCATTAATTATCAGATCGTTATCTACCACTGTTACCGTGACATCATCGGATGCGGAGCAACCGTATTCGTTCGTGCCGATTACGGTGTAGATGGTGGTTACCGTTGGCCGGGCTATCGGGTCAATTACGGTTGAATCATTTATGCTTGACGCCGGAATCCATGCGTAACTTCCGTTAAACAAGAACGGTGAAGCGAGCAACTGGGTGAAGTCACCCTGTTGAATGGTTACGTTTGGCCCCGCATCTATTGGAGGAGCCGGAATACCGATCACATAGACACTGTCATAATCAAAGCAAGGAGGAAGAATGTCGTTTTGTCCGCGTAATACAATCAACACGCTATCCTCAATAAGGTATGAAATGGAATCGCCGGTTCCGATCGGTATCCTGAAACCTGCCGAGTCTTCTTCCCAAATAAACTGGGTGGCACCGTATCCGACGGCATTCAATTGGATGATATCACCGACGCAGGCAAACGAGTCTACAAAGGCATTGACAAGCACCGTATCCTGAACCGCGACTGAAACGGTATCTGTAATCATGCAATTATTCTGGTCTGTTATTTCAATGGACAGCAAACCATTTCCAAGTCCGGTGATTGTCTGAGTTGTTTGCAGGTTTGACCAGAGATAGTTGTAAGGACTGATTCCTCCACTCAAATAAATACTCGCTTCTCCGTCTGTATTGGTGAAACAACTGGTATTTTTTACAACAACACTGTCTATGACAAGTGCAGGAGGCGGCGCAATGGCAATGCTGTCATTGAAAATACAATCGTTATTGTCCGTCAGGGTAACAACCACGGTACCTGCGCAAAGGTCGATCGCACTGCTTCCGGTTTGAGGAGGAGTGCTGTTCCAGACATAGTTATACGGAGGTGTTCCTCCCAATGCAACGAGCATCGCTTCACCTTCACATTTTCCACCGCAACCATCCGCGATTTTCACCAGGTTTCCGTCGAGC
>DNDT01000339.1 GCA_003487525.1 Flavobacteriales bacterium | reverse complement strand
TCACCTTGTAGGTGTATCTTTTTGAATCGATACGCAACACGACACTCTTGTCCTGTGCATTTACCTCAACCACGTCAACCGAAATGCCTTTTCCGTTATGAATGATGTGAAAACCGGTTTTGCTTTCCTGAAAGTCCAAAAGAAATTCGGCGCCGTTTAACGAAACCACCGAACCGGTCGAATCCTTAAAATCGACTTGATACGAACCCTTTTTGGAAGTAACGGTATATTCCATTGCGGCTCAAAAGTAATTTATTTAGAATTTATAACCATGTGAAACCGATAAAACACCGGGATGACCATTGCTCATTTCCGTGTTTGCGGACCGTATAAATTTTATCATCTTTGATTCCATGTCAAAACCGATCCTTTTTCAAGCCCTGATACTTGCCTTGATAAGCACCTTGTGGGCGTGCAAGACCTCTAAAACGGTAACCGAGCCGACACAGTACCTCGATGAAGTCGTCATTGAACCCGATGTTCAAATGGAATACCGAAAATCCAGAACAAGGGAAATTGACATACGGCATACCCGACTCGATTTGTCCTTTGACTGGGACAGTTCCTTCGTAATCGGTAAGGCAACCCTTTGGATTAAACCGCATTTTTACCCCACAAGTGAAGTAAGACTTGATGCAAAAGGCTTTCAAATCAATCAGATCGCTGAAAAACGAGATGAAAACCTGTTGGATCTGAGCTACGAATACGACAAAAAAGAAATCATTATTCAACTTGGAAAAGAGCTGAAAAGGACAGACAGCATTGCCATTTACATCGATTACATTGCCATGCCGGATAAATTGGAACAAGGCGGTAGTGCGGCCATCACTTCGGACAAGGGATTGTACTTTGTGAATCCGCGCAGGGAGGAATCCAATAAACCCAGGCAATTGTGGACCCAGGGCGAGACCGAAGCCAATTCATGCTGGTTTCCGACGGTCGATTCACCCAACGATAAATTTACCACGGACATCTACCTGACAATCGAATCCGGTCAGGTGGCCATATCGAACGGAGTGCAGCTTTTTTCCATTGACAATGGAGACGGCACCAAGTCGGAGCACTGGAAAATGGACAAACCGCATTCGGCCTACCTGGTCATGCTGGCCATTGGTGAATTTGCCGTCTATCAGGACAAATGGAACGACATGCAGGTGAATTATTACCTCGACTCGACCCATTTGCAATATGCTCATGACATCTTTGGGAACACACCTGAAATGCTGGAATTCTACAGCAATTATTTGGGTGTGAAGTACCCGTGGCAAAAATTCGATCAGATCATCGTGCACGACTATGTCTCCGGTGCCATGGAGAATACCACGGCCGTAATCCACGGAGAATTCGTTCAGCAGACCAGACGGCAAATGCTTGACCACAACAACGAAGACATTATCGCCCATGAACTTTTTCATCATTGGTTTGGGGATTTGGTCACATGTGAGTCGTGGTCTAACCTTACGTTGAACGAGGGATTTGCGACCTATGGCGAGTATTTATGGAATGAATATAAATACGGCAGGAGTGTTGCGGATCAAAACATCCGGTACGATCTGATGGCTTACCTGAACGAAGCGAGGTCAAGGCAAAAGGATCTTATTCGGTTCACTTACAGGGACAAGGAAGACATGTTCGATTCGCACTCATATGCAAAGGGAGGGAGAATCCTTCATATGTTGAGAAACGAGGTCGGGGATGACGCATTCAGGGCGTCGCTGAAAAAATACCTTACCGACAACAAATACAAATCGGTGGAGGTTCACGATTTAAGACTCGCTTTTGAAGAGGTGACCGGTCGGGATCTAAACTGGTTCTTTAATCAATGGTTTTTAGCTTCGGGTCACCCGATTCTTGATGTCTCTTATCAGTACAACCAAGAAAGCGCTGAATTGGAGTTGATCGTTTCGCAACTTCAGGATTTGAATACAACACCTCTTTACACATTGTCAGTAGATGTTGACATTCAACTTTCGGCCGGGCGGATCAGTCAGCGCCTCAGTCTGAACAAACAAACGGATACCCTTCGAATCAAAACCGGAGAAAAGCCATTGTTTGTCAATTTTGACCGGGGCGAGGTTTTGCTGGCGGAAAAAACCATTCATCAAACCAATCAGGCATGGATGGCCCAGTATCGTTCCGACCTTCTCACCATTGACCGAACCAAGGCGCTCAGGGCGCTTGATAGTGAAAAATCAGAATCGACGTATGCTTTTTTCCAAGAAGCGCTTACCGATTCTTTTTGGGCGGGGCGTTCCATTGCACTGAATTACGTCTGCGATTATCTGGATGAAAAGAAAGATCCAACTGTTAAAGACGCCATTTATAACATGGCCGAAAATGAGTCCGATGTCATGACACGGGCATCGGCCATTCAATGCCTGATGGATCATTTTCAGGATTCCACCTTGATGAAACTTTACAAGAAAGGATTGCAGGACAGCTCGTACAGGGTGATGGCTGTTTCATTCAAAGGCTTGTATGATCTGGACAAGGAAGAAGGGATGAAAGTAGCGGAAAAACTGGAAAACGACGGCAGCGAGGAAATGATATTGTCTCTTGCGCGACTGTATGCAGAATTGGGCGATGAGCGAAAAAATTCATTTTTCATCCAATCCATTGACAGGGTCACGTCTCACGAAAAATTGGAACTTATGTTGTTTTATGCCCAGTATTTGAGCAATCAAAATGACAGTGTGAAACTCAGTGCCTTGCCTGCGTTGAGAAAAATTGCCCGGAATGAGGAGGCGTGGTGGATGAGAATGTCCGGAATTATTGGCATCGTAAAGGTTCATTCCGGCCTTAAGCAAGAAATGAAGGATGCGGAAAAAATACTTGCTGCCATGAAGGAAGAGAATCCGAACTACCCAATCCAGAAGGAGTTATTTGAGAAGAAAAAAATGGGATTCGACGAAGTAGATGCCCTTTGGAAAGAAATCACGGATAAGGAAAGCAATGAAAGATTGCAATCCATTATCCGTGAATACAATGAAAAGGGGAAGAGCCCGTTCGAATAAATTAAATGGCAGCCTTGTACCTGCGCGTAACTTCTTCCCAGTTAATTACATTGAAAAAAGCGCCAATGTAGTCCGGTCGTCGATTTTGATAATGAAGGTAATACGCATGTTCCCATACGTCCAATGCCAGAATTGGGTGACCCTCACAACCGACACCGGGCATCATCGGATTGTCCTGGTTAGCGGTTGAGCAGATATCGAGCTTTCCGTTTTTTACACACAACCAGGCCCATCCGGAACCAAATCGGGTGGCAGCGGCTTTGCTGAACTCTGTTTTAAAACCGTCAAAAGAGCCAAAGGCCGAATCGATGGCACTTGCAAGATCTCCTGATGGAGTTCCTCCGCCATTTGGCGACATTACCTCCCAAAACATGCAGTGGTTGTAGTAACCGCCACCATTGTTTCGAATGGCCGTATTCGATGCGTCTTCCCGAAGAAGACTTTCAATGCTCTTGCTCGCCAGGGCGCTGTCGGCTATGGCATTGTTGAGGTTATTGGTGTAAGCAGCATGGTGCTTGGAATGATGGATTTCCATTGTCCTTGCGTCAATGTGAGGCTCAAGGGCATTGTAATCATATGGTAAATCAGGCAAAGTAAAACTCATAATAACTGGATTGATTTAATTAAGTGTGACAAAAATACTTTTTATGATTAAACGGCTAAAAAGCCACTTCAAAAGAACTGAAAAAAAAGCCCCGTGAGTTGCAAAGCTTGAAAACATTCATTAAAATGTGTAATTTTGTGTCAGTTTGCACCTAAAATCTACCGTTTTTTTATGAAAAAAGTTAGAATTCTGTACATCTCTCAGGAGATCACTCCCTATTTACCAGAATCAAACATGTCTCATATCAGCAGGCACTTACCTCAGGGTATTCAAGAAAAAGGAAACGAAATTAGAACCTTTATGCCGCGTTTCGGATGTATTAACGAACGGCGCCATCAACTGCACGAGGTAATTCGGCTCTCTGGAATGAACCTTATCATTAACGAAAATGACCATCCATTGATCATAAAGGTGGCCTCAATCCAGCCCGCCAGAATGCAGGTATATTTTATAGATAACGAAGATTTTTTTCATCGCAAAGCCGTATTGCACACGGACAAAGGAAAGATGTATGCAGACAATGACGAGCGTACCGTATTTTTCTGCAGAGGCGTTTTGGAAACGGTCAAAAAACTTGGATGGGCTCCGGACATCATTCACTGCCACGACTGGCAGACCGGCCTGGTGCCAGCGCTGCTCGATGGACACGAACACCGGCCACTGACGGTCTTCACGATCCACAACCTCGCCTANNCGAAAAAACAATGAAGATTAAATGCCCATTGTTGCGGAAAGACGGAATTCTTTCCGCAATCTTTTTTCTGATTGTTTTAATCTCTTGTAAAGACGAAGGCGCACTTGTCCCGGAATTCAATTCTGCCCTGTTAAATCTCAACGATACGGCAATCTCTGTCACTTCGGTTACCATTATAGCAGACAGTATCCGAACAGACAGGGTATCCCGCAGCTTGTGCGGAAAACTCAATGACCGGTCCTTTGGCCTTACCTCGTCCGAATTTTACACTCAGATTTACATGCCCAGTGAGGCCTTGAATACAACCTCGATAAATCCCGACAACATTGATTCG
>DNDT01000072.1 GCA_003487525.1 Flavobacteriales bacterium | reverse complement strand
TGTCGAATTGTTGATTACAAAAAGTTTCTTTACGAACAGAAAAAGAAACAAAAGGAAATAAAGGCAAAGTCAACGAAAATTGTTGTCAAGGAACTTCGGTACGGACCGAATACCGATGAACATGACTTCAATTTCAAGTTGAAACATGCCGAAAAGTTTTTAAACGAAGGAGCAAAGGTAAAAGCCTATGTGTTTTTCAAGGGCCGAACCATCCTTTTTAAAGAGAAAGGCGAAATTCTGTTGTTGAAGCTCGCCCAGTCGTTGGAAGATTGTGGTATTGTGGAATCAATGCCAAAACTGGAAGGGAAAAAGATGATTATGATTCTTGCTCCGAAAAAAAGTAAAAAGTAAAAAAGTAAAAAAGTCGTCATGCCAAAAATGAATACCGTTTCCGGTGCAAAAAAACGCTTTAAGCTGACTTCGTCAGGTAAAATAAAACGTAAGCACGCGTTTAAAAGCCACATTTTGACCAAAAAGGGAACAAAGCAAAAAAGAAACCTGACTCACACTGCGATTGTGCACAAAGCAGATGAGAAGAATGTCAAGTTGCAACTCTGTATTTGATACAGCGTTGGTTATCGTAAATTATTAACCCGATTGACAGTATCAAGACTTTAAGTAGCACTGTCCGTCAAAAAACGAAAATGAAATGCCAAGATCAGTAAATTCAGTAGCCGCCAGGGCCAGAAGAAAAAAACTTCTAAAAGAAGCCAAAGGGTATTTTGGAAGAAGAAAAAATGTTCACACCGTTGCGAAAAACGCCGTCGAGAAATCAGGTGTTTACGCATATCAGGGAAGAAAGCAGAAGAAACGTAATTTCCGCTCACTTTGGATCTCCCGTATCAATGCAGGAGTTCGTGAGCACGGTATGTCTTACAGTGTATTCATGGGAAAATTAATTGAAAAGAACATTCAGTTAAACCGCAAGACCCTTGCCGATCTCGCCATGAATCATCCCGAAGCTTTCAAGCAGGTAGTTGATTCCGTAAAATAGATCGACCGAAAATTTAGATGAACGCGTCCAATGGGCGCGTTTTTTTTTGAAAAATCAGTTAGTTGGCTTCTTGCCCAGCAGGTAATTAAACGAAGCGAGCTCTTCACGTTTTTTGTTGTCGAGTTGTGCAAGCAAGGTTTCCTGAAGATCCGGGTCAGGAGAAATCAACTCACCGATCCGGAGATTTTTAAAATCAATCGATTCCTTTTCGGACAGACCATTAGCATAATTGGCCAATATCCACTGCAGGGACCAGAAAGGATGACCTGCCCTGGATACGCCTATTTCATCAATTTCGGCACGGCCCTCGAACAATTGTTTCAATCCGCTGCTGGTCATGTTGTAATAGTGATTGGGGTATCCATGAAATGGCTGCAAGAATGGGACGGCAACAAACAAATCCCCGCCCGGTTTCAACACACGCATTATTTCTGACACACACCTGAACGGATCCCGAACATGCTCCAAAACACTTAACGAGAACACCGCATCAAAACTTTCGTCCCTGAACGGCAACTTCTCTCCTACTCCGAGTACATCCGTCGCCGGATAATCGGCTATCTCAAAATTCACGACATTTTGATAATAGGTCTCCCGTAAGCCGCATCCATTGTCCAGGATCAGACCTCCGGAATGCTTTTCGATCAAACTCAAGGCTTTCCGGTCATAGTTGTGGGCAGAAATATTTCCTTCACGGGCCGAATTCAATTCATTCCGCAAACCGTCTTCCCGAAAATCATACGCCCTGTCGTTCACGGCATGAGTTCGCTTGCAATTCGGACATACCGGCTCTCCTCCTTCCATCGGACCGGTACATTCGGGACACTGCAGGATATCCTGAATTCGATGTAGTTTTACTTTTTTCTGATGAAGAAAAGTCCCGAACCGCTTTTGCCCAAATTCAATCTTGATGGGATGCTCGATCAACAAACCATCCACCCGAAAGATCAGCGTGCATGAGGTATTGTTATCGTCCCCGGCATTTTCCAGAATGACCGTAAAGCCATGAGAATCCACTCCTTTATAATCCCTGGTCAGATCCGGTCGATCATGCAGCAGAACCCTGACAACTTCATTTTGATCAGTGCGCAGTTCGGCCGATTCAATCTTCACTTTGTTTTTGACAAACAGAACACCAATAACAAGGGCAAAGGGACCATCTACGGGAGAGGTCGGCCGGTCCAATCGAACCTCGAATCCTCTTTCGGAAACTTTCGCTTTAATGCGACCGGCCCGAACTTTCAACCTAAGTTTTTCCACTATTTTTCTCGACGACATAAAAACATTGAACTTGTTGTGACTGCGAATGTAATAAGTTCTGATTATTCGCTTTCCACCACACCAAACGCATCATCCGATAAAAGTTGCGCTTTCCCCATAAGGCCTAACATCATCTTTCAGTTCTATATATGATGCCTGTCATAAATTAAAATGTCCATCACCGGTACTTTTAGACCTTAAATTGATCCTTAAATCTAACTCAATGAGAATAATTGTTGACGGCAACGAAGCCGCTTCTTATATCGCATATAAAGTAAACGAAGTCTGCGCCATTTACCCCATTACTCCCGCTTCACCCATGGGAGAATTTGTGGATCTATGGTCATCTCAAAAGAAAAAAAATATTTGGGGAGTTGTTCCCCGGGTGCTCGAAATGCAAAGTGAAGCCGGTGCCGCAGGGGTGGTTCACGGTTCATTGCAAGGAGGAGCTCTGACGACCACCTTCACCGCCTCTCAGGGCCTGCTGCTGATGATTCCGAACATGTACAAGAT
>DNDT01000388.1 GCA_003487525.1 Flavobacteriales bacterium | reverse complement strand
AACATCTACAATTCAATGGCTGCCTCGATAGCCGGAAGAATTATGGAACTCAGAAAGGACCTGATCCGGGAAAGCCTGTCTGATTTTACGAACGTCGAACACAGACTTGAATTCGTCATGGACGTGCACGGAATAAAATTCATCAACGATTCAAAGGCGACCAATGTCAATTCCACCTGGTTCGCGCTGGAAAGCCTGGACAGAAATGTCATCTGGATAGTCGGAGGCGTGGACAAGGGCAACGACTATGGCTCACTGAACGAATTGGTGAGCGACAAGGTAAAAGCCATTGTTTGTCTTGGAAAAGACAATAAAAAAATACACAAGGCCTTTGATAAGATCGTAACCGACATCGTGGATGCAGACAGCGCAAAGGACGCCGTAAAAAAAGCATATGCTTTTGGAAGCAAAGGTGACACTGTCATTCTCTCTCCGGCCTGTGCCAGTTTTGACTTGTTTGAAAACTACGAAGACAGGGTACATCAATTTAAAAATGCCGTCAGGGCGCTGTAGTATATTATGCAAGCCGTTTTTAACAAACTGCATGGAGATCGGGTAATATGGGCCGTTGTGTTCATTTTATCCATCATTTCCATTTTGGCGGTATACAGTTCCATTGTCACCCTGGCCTATAAATACAGGGAAGGCAATACGGAATACTTTCTGTTTAAGCACGGCTTAATATTAATTGTAGGTTTCGGGTTGATGTACCTGACGCATAACCTCCCCTACAAGTATTATTCAAGGGCAGCACAGGTGGGTTTACTGGCTGCCATTCCACTGTTACTTCTTACACTGGTAACCGGTGCCAACATCAATGAAGCGAGTAGATGGCTGGTCATTCCGGTAATCAATCAAACTTTTCAAACTTCGGACCTTGCCAAGCTGGCCCTCATTATGTACATAGCCCGTGTCTTGTCAAAAAAACAAGACAACATCAAGGATTTCAAAGAGGCATTTCTCCCGGTCATCCTTCCCATTATTTTGGTTTGCGGGTTAATTCTCCCGGCCAATTTCAGTACCTCGGCCATTCTTTTTACCTGTTCAATGATCCTTCTTTTTATCGGAAGAATTAAGGTCCTTCACATTTTCGGATTATTGTTCATCGGACTGATTTTCCTGTCAACGTTTGTCTTTATTGCCTACAATTCAAAAGACAGCGGCCGTTTGGGCACGTGGAAAAACAGAATTGAGAACTTCACCGAAGGAGGATCCACGGTCAATTACCAGGCCGAGCAATCCAAAATAGCCATCGCCACCGGAAAGACCTTTGGAAAGAAACCGGGTGGCAGCACGCAACGAAATTTTTTGCCCCACCCCTATTCTGACTTTATCTACGCCATCATTGTAGAGGAATACGGTCTGATCGGCGGAATCGGCATCATCTTTTTATACCTCATACTTCTGTACCGGGGCATCCGGATCAGCCTGAAATGCCCGAAAACATTTGGTTCACTCCTCTCAATCGGTCTTAGTTTAAGCCTGGTTTTTCAGGCCCTGATCAATATGGCGGTCGCGGTAAACCTGCTGCCGGTAACCGGTCAGCCCCTGCCTATGGTCAGTATGGGGGGAACCAGTGTATGGTTCACCTGTATCGCAATCGGAATCATTTTAAGTGTGAGCCGCGAAACTGAAATGTTAACCAATAAAAACATTCAAGTTGAGAGCAATAATTAGCGGAGGAGGTACAGGTGGTCATATTTTTCCGGCCATTGCCATAGCGAATGCGCTCATGGAAATGAACAGCGGCAACGAAATTCTGTTTGTCGGGGCAAAAGGAAAAATGGAAATGGAAAAAGTTCCGGAAGCGGGATACAAAATCATTGGACTCCCTATCAGGGGTGTACAGCGTAAACTTTCCATTGCCAATTTAAAAGTTCCGTTTCTGCTTATACAAAGCCTCATTATTTCACGTAAAACAATTAAGGATTTCAAACCGGACATCGCCATTGGCGTAGGTGGCTATGCAAGCGCAGCCCTTTTGTATACCGCAACTTTCATGGGGGTAAAGACCCTGATTCAGGAACAAAATTCATTTCCCGGAGTAACGAATAAAATCCTGAGCAAACGGGTAAACAGGATCTGCGTTTCTTTTGCCAACATGGACCGGTTCTTTCCAAAGGATAAAATCCGGCTGCTTGGAAATCCAATCAGAAAGGATATTCTGAAAGGTGTGCCAAAATCCGAGGAGAGCTTCGATCATTTCAAACTCGACCCAAACCGCAAAACAATTCTTGCACTTGGGGGCAGTCTGGGTGCCAGAACCATTAATCGATGCATGATGAATCTTTTGCCGGTTCTGGATGAATTGAATTTGCAGGTTATTTGGCAGTGCGGCATAAACAGTGCGGATAAACTGACACACAAGGTGGAAGATTCGGGTTTCGATGACGTCCATCTTCTCCCCTTTATTAAACGAATGGATCTGGCTTATGCAGCCGCGGATATCGTGATTTCACGTGCCGGAGCGTTATCGGTCAGTGAAATCATGACCTTGAAAAAACCCGCAATTTTGATTCCCTCTCCCAATGTGGCCGAAGATCATCAGACCAAAAACGCACGTGCACTCACCGATCAGGGAGCGGCTATATTGCTCGAGGACAAGGATGCGCCCGAAAAAATCCTGGGTTTGATAACCGAATTGGTCTCGAACGATCAGCGCATTCTTGAAATAAAAACACGACTCGAAGGAGTTTACAGCAACGCAAATTCGGCAATGGATATCGCCAAAGAAATAGAATCATTGATCAACGATGGACCTGACCGGACTTAAATACATCCACTTCATTGGAATCGGCGGCATCGGGATGAGCGCCCTGGCCAGGTATTTCAACCACATGGGACTGCAGATAAGCGGATACGACAAAACCCGTACACCGCTGACCGACCAACTTCAAAAAGAAGGCATTTCCATATATTATCAGGAAGACGAAGACTTGATTCCGGAATACATCCGGTCAAATCCAGCGTCCAAAGATGTTTTGATTGTTTACACACCGGCCATTCCGAATGACTTTGCCGAAATCCGGTTTTTCAGGAATCGAAATGTCCCGCTTTATAAACGGGCAGAAATCCTTGGAATAATCTCAACGTCTTTAAAAACAATCGCCGTGGCAGGTACGCACGGTAAAACGACAACGACTTCGCTTCTCGCGGTAATCATGCTGGAAGCAAAATTGGATTTCGTTGCTTTTGTCGGGGGAATTAACGGAAACTTTGATTCAAACCTGCTTATAAACGGCAATCCGGAATTCATGCTGACCGAAGCCGATGAATACGATCGGTCTTTTCTGCACCTCTCTCCGAGCAAGGCCATATTGACCTCCATCGACGCCGATCATCTCGATATATATGGAAACCAAGATGCCATGATTGAGTCGTTCACAGCCTTTAGCAAAAGTGTCCGGGATGATTTATGGATCAGTGAAAAAATCGGTTCCAAACTGAAAAATGTGAGCTATAAACGATACGGTTTAACAGCAAAAGCGGACGCGTATCCCGAAAACATTCGCACAAACGACAGCACGTTCACCTTTGATTACAGGGATAACCATCACCGTATCGAGAATATTCCATTGACCATTCCCGGTTACCACAACCTCGAAAACTGCACCGCTGCCATCGCCATGGCGCTAAGTTTGGGAATTGGATCCAATTGCATTAAAGATGCGTTAAAGAATTACAGAGGGGTTAAGCGCCGGTTCGAATACCATATCAACAGCCCGGATTTAATCTACATCGACGATTACGCGCACCATCCTTCAGAAATTGATGCGGTAGTGTCANNCGCATTTTCTTTATGACATGTTTATTGCTCTCTGTGGTAATATTGACCGGCTTCATCAATCACACCATTAAAGAGGAAAAATGCAAGGCAATTGTTATCGACATTACGGATCAGGAACGCTACGGATTTATATCCGAAGGTGACATTACCGATTTATTGAACAATGACTTCAATACGCCCATCAGTCAAAAAATACGGGACATCAGCACCTTCGAAATAGAAAAAAAACTCCTGAATCACCAGGCGGTTCAAAATGCCGAAGTGTATATTTCAATAGACGGCAAGCTGAACATCAAAATCTGGCAGCGGAAACCAATTCTCAGGGTATTCAACAAACACGGGAGTTTCTATATCGATGAATTCGGTAAAATAATGCCGGTTACCAAGAAATTCACCGCGCATGTAGCGGTAGCAAGCGGCAATATCGATATCCCGGTTAACGAAATTCAAAAGTTTCAACAGGAGAAAGTTGCCAAAACCAATCTTGATACTTCCATCTATAATGACTTGTTTGAACTGGCCAGATTCATCGAATCAAACCCCTTATGGAATGCGCAAATTGAACAATTATATGTTAATAAAGATTCGGAATTCGAACTAATACCAAGGGTCGGAAATCATACCATTGTAATTGGTGAAGTACACGATCTTGAAAACAAGTTTAAAAAACTGCAACTTTTTTACCGGAAAGGTTTGTCGAAAACCGGCTGGAATGAATACAAGGAAATCAATTTAAAATTCAAAAACCAGATCGTTTGTACTAAACGCTATTAATATGGATAATGCAGAAATCGTCGTAGGTCTTGATATCGGTACCACCAAAATCGTTGTATTAGCTGGAAAGCGTAACGCCTTTGGAAAACTCGAAATACTCGGAATCGGTCGTAGTGAATCCATCGGTGTGACCCGGGGAGTCGTTGCAAACATCGAACGAACCGTGCAATCCATTAGTCTCGCCGTGAGTGAAGCGGCCAAGAATTCTGGTGTTGAAATCAAAGTGGTTAACGTTGGAATTGCGGGACAACACATAAAAAGTTTACAGCACAGAGGAATCCGTGTCCGAAACAACATTGAACAGGAGATCAGCCAGGACGACATTGATCTACTGGTAAACGACATGTACCGTCTTGTCATGTTGCCGGGAGAAGAAATCATTGACGTACTTCCACAGGAATTTATCGTCGACAGCGAACAGGGCATCAAAGATCCCGTTGGAATGGCCGGCATCCGGCTGGAAGCAAATTTTCACATCATCACCGGTCAGGTTGCAGCTGCCAAAAACATATACAAGTGTGTGGATAAATCCGGTTTAAACGTGGTGGATTTGATCCTGGAACCGCTTGCCTCGGCAGAAGCTGTACTCAGTGACGAGGAAAAAGAAGCGGGTGTCGTGCTGGTAGACATTGGGGGTGGAACTACCGATATTGCCATTTTCCAGGATGGAATTATTCGCCATACAGCCGTTATCCCATTTGGCGGCAACGTGATTACCGAGGACATTAAAAATGGCTGCAGCATTATTAAAAACCAGGCCGAATTGCTTAAAGTCAAATTCGGATCTGCGCTGGCCGACGAGAGTCAGGAAAATGAAATTGTTTCGATTCCCGGCTTAAGGGGAAGACCTGCCAAAGAAATCTCGGTCAAGAACCTGTCGCACATAATTCAGGCACGTCTGGA
>DNDT01000038.1 GCA_003487525.1 Flavobacteriales bacterium | reverse complement strand
GGAAGGATGAAAACGTTTTCGTACTTCGCCTCGTTGGGATCACCCGACGGCCGGTCCAGGTAAAGCACCTGATGCTCCCTGTCGACGATGATGACCGGGACGTCCATCGAAATGCCCCACAGTTGTGTATCCTTTTTTTCCGACAATTTCTGATATTCAGTGAGACAGGACACGGCCGAATCGGCATAGTTCTGCGCTGTACTCAGTTCCGTCATGCACAGCAGCAAGGAAAGGATGGTGTATATGCTTCGCATGGAGGACGAAGATAAGGAAAGGAAAGGAGGTTTGATTCCAGATTCCAGAGGTTGTTCGTNNTTTAACGGTTTAACGATTTTTCAACTACAAATCCCCACCTGCGGCGGGCAGGCACAAAACAACCCGCAACCACTTGGCCGACCATGTTGCCATTTGTCATAATCTTCTGGACATCAGCGCAGTTTTTATCCAAATTCATAGCGGAAATAAACAAAGTGGTATGACTGCTTCGAACGTGTTTTTTCTGTTGGCGTCTCTCGGAATTGCCGCCATTCTGATTTCGCTGATGCAATACAGGCCAAAGAAAACCAGATTTTCGAGATTGTTTTATGCTTCCATCCTTTTAATACTCCTGGGAGGGGCCGTTGAAAGCAGAATGATGGGAAGTGTATGTATGCTGGTCGCTTTTATTATTGCTGTGCTCGATTGGGTAATTAACAGGAAGCCATCACAATGAAATTCACAAATTCCTTCAAAACAACCATGAAGTGGCTAATGGTGAGCAGTTTCCCGGTACTGATTGTGTATCTTTTCTGGGGCCCGTTGTTTCCATGGAGTCCGATTAAACCGGGATACAAACGCATGGAGGCATCATGGGCAAGGGTATACATGGCCGATTCGGAAACGGACAGTTCGGTGTACAGACTGGATGAGATACTGAAAGAGGAAGAAGCCTTTCACGGATTGAAATTTAACGAGAAATTCAGGATTGTCATTCTTGGAAAAGAAAGCAATATGAAGCGCTACCTTCCATGGTTGAATGGTTCGGGATACTCGATTAAGCTGGGTATGGTCAATGTAATATATATTGGGCCCAATGCAAGAACTTCACCATACGGAATGGAACCCTACCTTAAACATGAAATATCGCATCTGCTGATTCACCAGAATGCATCATCGGCGAAAAGTAATTTTCAAATTCAGCACCAGGGATGGTTGACAGAAGGAGTTGCCACCTATTTTGGAGGGCCGCATTTCTATGACCGGCACGAGTTGTTCGAACTATGGACTGAGAATGGTCTGGCCTTTGACGACCTTTACTGTGAAAACCCCCTGGAAATGGGTGGGCGTTTCAAAATGAAATACACGTATTACAGGTTTTTTATTGACTACCTGATTTCGACCTATGGACTGGAACAATTTCAATCTTATTTGAGAATGTACATCCGTGATCCAAAAAAGTATCAGTCAATTTTCATGGATGTTTACGGGAAGGATTTAAGTGATATCCTTTCAGGGTTTAAGACATATATGAGCAAGTAAAAAATCACTGTTATGCCATTGCGCGGTCATTTTCACTCTCCCATCCCCAATCTCTTCTCAATTTCTGAAACATGATAGGCCTTTTTCCAGTGATTGTATGTTTTATAGAATTTAATCGGACCCACAATACCACTGGAATCCTTGTTTCCCGATGCGTAGGGACGGAGAATTTTATTTTCCACCATGCGATATATGGCAGTTTGTCCGCTATCGTTCAGATGATCGTCATTTGGGTAAAAAAGTTCCTGTTTTTCTGAAAGTGCTCTCAATTCCGGTAAAACATCCAGGTATATAATGTTTGATTCCGTGCAGAAGGTATCGAGTAGGTTCTGAGGAAGACTTGAATTTTTCCATTCGGGCAAGAGGGTCATTTTTAATCGCTTGTAAAACGCGACATGACTGTCGTTGACCTGCAAGGTGGAGGGCACGGCCACAATGGCAAGTTTACTGTTCACGCTTTTGCACATTTCCATCATGTTCTCAAAGATTTTCAGGATTTTATACCAGATGTACTTACTCTGATCATCGCTTAGTGAAAGGTTATACATAAAGAAATCGGGTTTCCATTTTGCCAGAACCAGAACGTTTGGATTGACGTACTGATATCCGATGGCCGACGGATAATTTACCCGGTTTTTGGCAAATTGTATGATTTCGTCGTCAAATCCAAATTCTTTGAACCCCACCCAGTCGAATTCATTGTTGTTTGAAGCTTTTGCTTTTTCAATCGGTTCAGAAAGATCAATTGTATCCTCCCTTAATGAGGCAAGAATCCGATCCAAACTATCAACCTCATCCTCACTGAACACACCGTGAAGCACTTCGACTTTTTCGTTGTCCGATTTCAGCATGACATCGGTCAGGTCGTTGTGGACGTTGTAAAAGAGAATAACCAAATCGGGATGATAATCATGGACAAACTCTTCCATTCTGCCGAGGTAATCGTTGGGGCCAAATCCATAATGGGCAGCATTTGCGATTCCGATTTCGTGTTCCCTGCAAAAGGCAGTCATCAATTTGGAAATGCTCTGTTTGGCAACGTTTGGTTCAAGTTGAGAATCACCGATGATCAGTATTCGTTTTTCTTTTGATTTACTCTGAGAATAGTGATAATCGGACTTCATCTTTCTGCTCCAGTCAAAATCGACAACATCAAACCAAAACAGCAAAAATGCACCGCCTGCGAGGAGAAACAGGTTAAAAAGCAGGATGATGACCTTAAAGTAAAATTCTCTTTTTTGTTTCACGGTTGCCTTTGAGTCACAAATGTCATGATTTCCAATGTAATGGAATTCCAATTATTCAACCGGTTTCCTTTTCCGGAAGGAACAATTATCGGATTTATTGCTGTGAAGATAAAATTCCCTTTAAAAACGGAACAAGGCGTTTAATCGGCCCAGGTACCACTTAAAAGGCAAAATAATCCATTCAGAAATTCTGCTTTTCTCTTCTTATGGATAGTTGTATATTTGATTGAAGCCGAGAAGTTTATGAAAAAACTAACCATTCAGATTCTTGTTCTTGCTGCATTGATAATAGTCTTTGTTCCCGGAGTTAAGGCAACCCACTCTTCGGCTTTTGAGTTCTATTACCGCTGGAAAGCGGACAGCACCTATGAATTTACACTGATATTCTACAGGCATTGCACGGGTTTTACCGCATCCTCACCATCCAGTATAAGTCTGAACATACACTCGGACTCGCTGAATTATTCGTTCACCTCCACCCTGAGCAAAATGCCGGTCATCGGTGCTTCCGTACCACCCCTTGAGCCGGTAAACACTTACAATTGTTCTCCAAACCCCAATCTCTGTGTCGAAGAATACGTTTACCGCGGCGATGTCACTTTCTTAAAAAGAGCACCGGACTGGGAGATAACCGAACAGGTATGTTGCCGTCCCGTTGAAGTCGACAACATCACGGGTGCAGCCATGATCGCTCTTTGCGGCTTGAATAACCTTGATTTTCAGGACAGTATTCATCAAAATATCTCTCCAATCTGGCACACAAGAAGACCGAATATACCGGGTCATTTGAACGATACGATCGTTAATTATCCGGTTTGGAATGTTTGTGAGTATCAGGATTACGAAATAGATCAAAGTACCCTGGAATATGACGGGGATTCGATAAGCTACAGCCTCATACATTACATTTCAGATAATTTTAATGTACCTCCTTTTTCCTATTTAATCCCTTATTCGGATTCAAATCTTTTACCCACGGACAGTGCAAAACCGCTGTCGATCGATCCGGTCACAGGCGTAGTCAGTTATTCCCCCGTGCAGCCGGTCAATCCAACTTCTCTTGGAAACATACGGATGTTTCAGATTGCCATCAAAGCAACCGAATACAGGTACGATTCCTTTCTGGTCGGACAGAATATGGTTTGGGAAGCACGACCAATGGGTTTCCTGATCCGCAACATTCAGGTCATTACAACCGATTCATCCCTTTGTCCCAAAGCTGTTTCACCCTTTGGAGATACCTTACTCAACTATCCTCAGGTTGAACTGGGCTGTACCGATTCACTGATTTCGCTGTCCCTGAGATTTAATGTATTGTGTTCCAGTATTGACACAAATGCCTCGTGCTTTCAGCTGATTGATGCAACTACACTTGACACCTTATCCCTGAAAGCGGCATGGATGGATTTTTGTTTCCGCACCGGTGAAGGATATCACATGAAAATACAGCCGGATAGCCAGCTTGGAAAGGGACCGTATTTTTTGATGTTCAAACAAGGCGATGATACCAATACCGCAGTGTCAACATGCGGATCAGAAATTACGCCATATTACGATACCCTGCTCATAGTCATTGACACCACACCGGTGGGCAATCTAAGAGGAGATTTTATCAGCAATGGATTGTACGATAACAAGATAACGATTGATTGCGGTGATTCTTTAATAGCAGTGAATCTTTCGGAAAAAATCTTATGTTCATCCGTGGCATACGATGGAAGCGAGTTTTTGCTGATCGATTGGAGCAAAAGCCCTCCGTATACCGTTCCGATTTCAAGAGCAGTTCCCGTGAACTGTACGTTTGGAACGACAAAGAATATTCTGGTCAGTACATCGGTAACGCTTGAACCCGGTAATTATACCTTCTATACGAGAATGGGCAGTGACAGCAATATATTTCTAAACTCATGCCACGATGAATGGTCTGCCGATCACATATTGCTGACAGTTAAAAAAGTATCACTGGACCTGGGTCCTGACAAGTATTTTTGCGAAAATGACGTTATTGTGGTGTCCCTGAATATCGGGACGGATTTGGACTTTTACTATACCGACGGAATGAAATCGGGCGCATATGTGACATTCATGGGAGAAGGGGCTCATTGGATCACAGGAGGTTTATGGGATTGGAGAACGCGACTGCCAATTCCCGGATGCACCGATACAGATACCATTCGTTTTATTCGTCGCAATTGTGTGGGGATCGATGAAATTCACCGCTCGGATTTCACCCTTCGTCCAAATCCGGTTTCAGACATGTTATATAGTGAACATCCTCTGCTGAATCAAGTGAATCTCAA
>DNDT01000462.1 GCA_003487525.1 Flavobacteriales bacterium | reverse complement strand
TCGGCATCCACACTTTTGATCATATCGAAATATTCCTCGTCCAATGGCATACGCCACAATCTTTCATGTGTGGTCTCACCTGCTTTAAGCAATGCATTGGCAAGTTCATCATTCGTAGCGAACATACCCGCGCGGTTTTCGCCCAAGGCTGTAACGATACCGCCTGTCAACGTGGCGAGATCGATCATCACACGCGGGTCGAAGGTCTTTTGTGCGTACGCGAGTGCATCGCATAATACCAGTCGTCCCTCTGCATCGGTGCTGATGATCTCAACCGTTTTTCCCGATAATGTTGTGAGAATATCGTTTGGACGATACGCAATATCCGAGATCATATTTTCGGATGCCGCAAGAACGCCCACTAATGGAAGTGGTAATCTTAATTTCGCAGCAGCGACCATCGTCCCAACTACAGCCATCGCGCCGCACTTGTCGTATTTCATGCCGACCATTCCAAGCGTGGTCTTGATGGAATAACCGCCTGTGTCAAATGTGATGGCTTTACCGACCAACGCGACAGGCTGCGCCTCACTCTTAACGGACGGCTGGTACTCCAAAACGATCAACCTCGACGGGTTGGCTGATCCCTGTCCCACTGCGACGATGGCGCCTGCGCCCATTTCTTTGAGTTGTTTATCGTCAAGGACCGTGCATTTGAGTCCCACTTCCTTGGTGAGTTCCTGTACACGCTCTGCCAATGTAACGGGGTTGATGACATTGGCGGGTTCATGTCCCCAGGCGCGTGCGAGGTTGGTTGCCTCGCAAATAATAGTTGCGCGTTCCAATGCGGCTTTGAGATTCTCGTTGAGAAAATAAACAGTTGCTGGCGCAGGTTCTTCCTTTTTGGATTTGTGTTTTTCAAATCGGAAGGATGCGAGCAACAAGCCTTCAGCGAGGGCAAAGGCAATTTGATCGGGAGCAAACCCAAAGCCTGAGAAGGAAGCGGGGTCAATGGCGGCTTCAGTTACTTTGTTTTTAGTGGTCCACTTGGCGAGTGAACCTCCCGCGCGGCGGAATGTCTCCAGCGTAGCTTTATCCTTTGCACCGATGGATAATGTTGCAGTTTGGTCGGCTAGGTTAAATCGGACTTCGCCTACTTCTTTCCCTGCGGTGCTGGGGCTTATCTCCTCAGGCGCAGTGGCGAGTGAGATACGAATGCCTTGGTATTCTTGTTTTGTTGCAAGTGTGATTTGACGCATGTTGTCTCCTGAATATGTGAAACAGCTTTTTTCTAAACGTTCCTGTCTATCTGAAGAATGATTACCCCTCCGATTTCAATGACCTTTATTCGATCTGGATAGCTGGCAATAAGGTCGGTGAAAAGTCTCAAGTCAAAACTTTGTAGGAAAAGAAATTGAACATCGTATTTTTCAAGTAGATGCATTTTATCTTCGGGAGAAAGTGTTTTCGAAAACATCTTTTTTGTGTCCAATATTCTTTCTTCCCTTTGCACATCTGAAAAATATGACATGTTTGACGGTTGCGAGATACGATAGGTGATTATTTTTGACCTTGCCGAAATGCCGGGGATGAGATCGTTCAGTTGTGGAGATCCAACAACATATGCATAGTCGGATACTTGCCGGTCCAGTTCCTGACCTGCAACTGCGAGGCCTTGATATCTTTGCGATTTCGCTGCGAATTTTTCAATGTCTGGCAAGTCACTCTCGAGCATGTACAGGATAAACATGCCCATTGCAAAAGCTGTAACCGCAAATAACTGCCAGTTCGGAGAAATGGATGCGACAATGCTTGTAAATTTTTGAAGCGATTTCCTGGTTTTGACGCATTCCCGGATGACCAGAAAGGTGAAGACTGTGCTTAATCCAAATGGGAATAGCCAGAGCGCCCTCTCGAGCATATAGGCTGACAGGAAGTAGCCAATGATCCATCCCGTGAATGGGAACCAGGTAAGGAACCCCAACAAAAAGCAAGCCAGTAGGAATTGTGCTGCGATATTTTTCGCTGCCTGTCTTAAAGCGAATACTGCAGCAAGGAGGGGGAAAACAAGCCAGCCGCGAGCCATGATCGGTTGGGGTACTGGAATGTTTTCTGCATAAGGGATTTTCATATCCAATATGCCTGGATTGAAGCCATAGTATTGTGTATCTCCCCATCTTTTGACCATGCTTTCGATGCCACTTTGGCCAGGAATATCTTGAGAAGTGTATGGGATTTCTACTTGTGAAGATGCAGGCGCAAAACGGAGAGCTGTTTGAGGCAATAAAACTGCAACTAGAATCGATAATGCAAGAATCTTTTGCGACACTCCCGTATTCTTCCAATTGAGAAGAACAAGTACGCCGCCAATAAAGACCGAGTATGCCAAAATGACCGGGTGTATGAATGTTAAGCTGAAGCCTGCAAGAAGGAATATGCCCCAATTCCTTCTTGTCGATTGATTCAGGGATTGGATCAGGCTTTGAAAAAAGACAGGCGCCATTATGAATGCAGCGGTGGCTTTGTCCGCGCTCAATTGTTTGAAAAAAGGCGCACCAGGGTGCAGGTATTCTGACAATAATAAGAGGAACACCAGTTGCAATATTGTTGAGGCGCTTGCGGCCCGGGGGGAAAACTTCAATGTGCGCGCCAGTTCATACCAGCTAAAAACTGCTAGTATCACGAGGAACGGTTCATAATATCCGCTGAGCAATAATATTCCTGGCATTTTACTGACATCTGTGAGAAGAGCTTGTGCGAAGGGGGCACTCATAATCCAGAATCGAGGGTGTACATATTCTGGCTCCCCGAATAGGATATCCTTGAAGTCCATGTGAAGGGAATTTTGCCAATTCGTGATGTAGGCAAGATAGGTTAAATCGTCATCCCCTAGAACACGCTGAATGACAACCAGACAGGCAACAACAGCGACCAGGAGCAGAAATATTATTGGCAAGACTTGATTTGCTTTTATCAGCCAAAAGTTAATCTTAATTCCACCTCGAATATTGGGAAGTAGATACTTTAACGTAAAAATTAATCCCATCAAGATCATGAAAAATTTTACTGTCTCAAATGATAAATGTATGATGCGTCCCAGTGTACCGAGCAAAGCGAATAGAAGATGTGAAATAACAAAACCGAATGTGATGTGACTGAAGGTGAGATGAGATCGCCCGATTAATAAACCGTAAATACATACCCCAGGTATGACAAAAAGAATTAACCCTATACCTAGTAGGAGCCAGACAGAAGAAATAAAGTACATCTGCCAAGGCCAATACCAGAAGAAGAGCCAGATAAAGGTGATGAGAAGAGCCCAAAGCAAGGATTTCCATGGATTTGAAGTTCCTGCCAATAATCTGAAAAACGAATTCATCATGTACCGTATTGTTTACTGGATTTTGAAGCAGTCGTTATTATACTGAGGTATCTCTTTTGCTCTTGTTTTGCGATTTTCCCTGTGCAGCGTGAGGTTGCCGGGTAGTTGATTCATAGTTGCTGTGAAAGTGGTTCCTTGGGGACGGATCTTAGATCAATTTCAATTGCTGCAATGATAAATTGAATCCCAACGATGACAGATAATGTCGGGAGCATAACTGTCCCAGTAGGAGCCGGTACTTTGATTTTTGCGTACTGTACCCATTTAGCAATGCCAAAGGTTAAACCAAATATTAGAAGAGGAAAACCTGCGATCATATAGATGGATGCCATTGAGAAATCATAGATCAAGTTCTTTAATATCAGTCGTCGAAAAAAGGTTTTTAGTAATTTTATGGAGAATTCAACCAATGACCGGTGAATGGAAAGATTCGACTCTTCATTCCCATAGCGGGCGGGCATTGGAGTATCCTTCACGACTGCACCGAGTAGATACAGATTTGCAAGCATGGATGTTTCAAAAAAGTAGGATTTATCTAGTTTATCAAGGGGCAGTTGGGCAAGCACCCTTCCATTGATTGCGATAAACCCATTGGTTGGATCAAAAAGGTTCCAGTATCCTGTTGCAGCTTTTGTCAGGAAACCAAGAGCCATATTACCAACGCGACGAATCAAGGGCATTTTTTGAAGAGCTTGGAAGTCTCTGAATCGGTTCCCCTTGGTATAGTCTGCTTGTTTGTACAAGATTGGTGATAGAAGTTCCGGGAGGTGAGTTGTGTCCATTTGACCATCACCGTCAATTTTTACTACGATGTCGGCTTTGAGTTCGAGAGCCTTTCGAAAGCCGGAGATCATGGCGCCCCCAACCCCTAGATTTTCATCATGCCTGATCAGAAAAATTCGCTTATCCTTTTGGGTGGTTTTTACCACGATTTCAGCAGTTTTATCCGGAGATGCATCATCAACGAAAATTATGTACTTCAGATAACGTGGCAGACTCGCGATCACGGTGCCAACTTCTGCCTCAACGCGGTAGCATGGGACAATTGCAACAATGTTGAGTTGTTCAAATTTCTTGATGATGGGATTCGTGTGAGAGTATGATTGCATAAGTATTGGGTGTGTTTGAGATCCAAAGCAGTTCAATAGCATATCCATTATAATTTAGGTGTCAAATTATGCCGTACGAATCCAGTTCACATGAATAATCATTCCCCGCTTGAATATCCAAAAGTGACCATAGTCACCCCATCTCTAAATCAGGGACAGTTTATTGATGCAACGATTCAATCTGTCCTTTCACAGGAGTATCCAAATCTGGAATATATCATCATGGATGGCGGGTCATCGGATAATACGTTGGAGATACTCCATTCCTATTCCAACCGCGTGAAATGGATCAGTGAAAAAGATAAAGGCCAAACTACTGCCATTAATAAAGGGCTACGCATAGCCAGCGGGGAGATTCTAGCCTATCTTAATGCCGACGATCTGTTTTTACCCGGAGCACTTGCTAAAGTCGCACATATATTCATGGATAATCCTGACGCGATGTGGGTTACCGGTAGGTGCCGCATTATTGATGAAAACGACCGGGAAGTTCGCAAATTAATTACAGTGTATAAGAATTTATTATTGTGTATACATAATCCATCGTTGCTTTTCATTACGGATTACATCTCACAGCCTGCAACTTTTTGGAGAGCAGATATTTTAGGAAAACTTGGCCCATTGGAAGAGAATTTGCATTATGCGATGGATTATGAATATTGGTTACGACTTAATGCAAAATTCCCACTTGTGATAATACCTGAATACCTGGCGGCTTTTCGTGTCCATTCGCAATCGAAAAATACAAATGCGGGCCACAGGGATGTTTATATCAATGAGGAAAGAATCATTATTGAGCGATACACAAAATCAAAGTTGATGATAGCTCTGCACGATCTTCACAGATGGTTTATGACAACAATATACTCATTTTTTAATGGTTGAGCAGGATGAAAGCGCAGGACAACAAAACAATATGGTTGTTTACTTGTTATGGTAAGAGTTGTTTTTGGAGTATGGGGCGATACAGATTGTATTACATTTCCATTATTCATCCAATGGACAGGCTCTTCTTTCAACTTTTATAAATAACGAATCCTGTTTCGCTTCCGTCTGATCTGCCAGCTCTTCCATTTCTTTCAGATCGATCTTTGCCATACGTACGGATGTGGGTGAGAACATGCCTAATATCCAGCCATAATCATGGTTCTCATTTGTTAAACCACTTGAGGCGAGTGCCAAGTAAACAAGCCTGCAACCGTTTTTGTGATGTACGAGTCCGAGCCATTGCATTGAAGACATTGGTCTGCAATTCCTTGCCATTGTGAGGAGCAGTTCCAGCTGTATATTCGGTAGCCTGGGTCCAAATAAACTCTGCCGGATTCAGTTCAGGAGCAGCGACTGGA
>DNDT01000288.1 GCA_003487525.1 Flavobacteriales bacterium | reverse complement strand
TTCCTTTGCCGTCAAATTCGGTATGAAGTGGTCCAAGACCTGCATCTTTCACCACACCTGCCACAACTTCATCATACTTCAAAATTGGAATACCATCGGCATCGCCGTCAAATGATTTGTTTTCAATGGCAGCAAGCATTTTTGTAAATGAGTGAACGGTAAGGTTGGCAGATAATTTACCGGCGCCCACTATATACTCACCTGTATTGTCAACATCAACTCCGTGAGGAGACTTTGGTGTTGGGAGGAAGTAAACCATATCGGGACATTCACTTGGAAGAAGGACTTTCACGGTTTTCTTCATGGTAGAAGTAACCATCTGGGTTGACTCATCCCATCTGTTACTGGCATAATTGGCAGGCATATCATGTGCTTTTCCGGCAGCAAGGTATTCCTCCGCTTTTTTCCAGTTGATGGCAGCGATGAAGTCTTTGTCATTTTGAGAAGCATTAACTTCCAAAAGTGTATGAGATTTCTCTGAATTGTAAGATGAGAAGAACATCCAACCGTGAGAATTTCCCTTTCCTGAATGAGCCAGGTCATAGTCAAAAGCTGGCATCAACACCTGGAAAGCGATGTCCATGTGACCCGTTTCTGGTTCTACACTGACAAAAGAAAGTGCTCCCTTGAATTTCTCCGCATATTCGGCAATTGAAATATCCTCTTGTGGAATTGGAACACTGAATCTGGTTCCTGCAACCACGTACTCTGTATTTTGAGTAGTAAAAGGTGAAGAGTGATTTCCACCACTATTTGGGAGCTCAATTATCTCGGCCGTTTCAAAAGTGGTAAGGTCAATTCTCGCAATCCTTGGAGTGTTGTTGCCATTGATAAAGCACCAACGGCCATCTGTCGATCCATCGGTTTGAGATAGTTCAGGATGGTGGCTGTCATCCCATGGAATGAATCCGTGTGATGTCTGGAGCATTGGCTTGGTTTCTTCATTAAAACCATATCCCTTTTCTGCATCCACGCTAAATACAGGAATAACCTTGAACAGCCTGCCGGATGGCAAACCATAGATGGCCAACTGTCCGCTGAATCCTCCTGAAATCATGGCATAGAACTCATCGTACTCTCCCGGTTTAACATAAACTTGTGAAGCAACATCTTCTCCGAGCACCCCGGATCTCATGCCTTGCTTGTCTTTTGCCATCTGATCTCCACACGAAATCAAGGTGGATCCCACCGCGAACAGTATCGCCACGGTAAGCGTTTTGGTAATAAATAAATTGTTTTTCATAATAGTTTTAGTTTATAATGTTCTGAAATATTCCACTATTGCCCTGGCCTCATCATGTGTGAGACTTTGATTTGCCATTGGGGAACCATTGTATTCCATCAAAAGTTTCTTGGCAATGGGATCTTCTTTCACCATTTGGTCAGGATTTAAAATCATGTTCATGACCCAGGCAGGATTTCTTCTTTCCAATACACCCTTAGGTGAAGGACCTATGAATTTTTCCAAAGGTTTATGACATGCGGTACATTTAAGAGTATATATCTCTTCTCCGTTTTTCGCCATTTCCGCATCAATCTCTGCCGGCAAAATTAATTCGGCAACCGGGCCAATACCCGTGTTGCTCATTGGGTCGACATTTTCTTTCTTCACCATGGATTGTGGAGCTGCACCTGTTTGATCCGGTTCGGCACCTCCTCCACACGCCGAAATTCCGGCGATGGCAAACGTCATTATCATCAGGTTTATTCGAGTGTATTTCATGTAATTGATTGTTTAGGATTAGTTGGATTTAATTTTCATCAGGTGGAAGAAAAACATTTCCTACCACATGCACAACGCCATTTGCGGCAATCACTGTTCCCAGTATTTCACTTCCATTAACTGTTATTTTACCGTCCACGTTGGTAACGGGAACATAATGTCCCGATGCCATGAACAATTGTGAGCCATCCTTAAATCCGTCTCCGTTATAGGTGCCCGGAGCAGCATGGAATTTTATGATTCTGGCAAGAACTCCTTTGTTCTCGGGCTTTAGCAAATTTTCAACCGTACCGGCAGGTAAAGCTTCGAAAGCTGCATTGACCGGGGCAAAAACAGTTAATGGGCCATTGTTGGCCAGTACATCTTCAAGTTCGGCAGCCTGAACCGCTGCAACAAGCGTGGTATGATCCGGAGAACCAATTGCAACTTGAAGAATATTTGGATCGCTTATTTCGTCCATTGTAGTGGATTGTCCTTTTGCAGGAGCAGCCTGGTCATCTGACGACGCAGTGCCTTCTGTTTGATCACCTCCTCCTTGCGGAGCGCAGGCCATCATCATGGCGCAGCATAAAACTGCTATGTTAAAACGTATTTTTTTCATGGTGCGTAAATTGTTTAAGTAATATTTGTCACAAACGTATATAGAACTGCATTCAATGTCATTTACACTTGCTTCATTTAAAACTGATTTTCATCATATTATTCGGACAATTTTGTCCTTTATTGGCAAACATATAAAATCATTTTAAAAAAGTAAGCCCCTTATTGATATCTTCCATTAATTCTTTCAAATTAGTGGACTCGAGCGTAATTCTCAAACTTTCCTTAATGGGTTTGAATTTTTCATGTGCCGGACATGGAGCTTCCTCGCTGCATTCTTCCATTCCCAGACCACAGCTCGTGTATATCTGGTCACCATCTATCGCAATTACGATATCACTAAGTGTAATTTGATCAATTTCATCTTTTTCGATTCGAAAACCACCACCCGGGCCTTTTGATGAATGCACAATCTTATTTCTGGCCAGTTTCTGCAGAATTTTTGCGGTGAACGCTTCGGGGGAATTTATGGCTTCGGTTATGCTTTTCAGACTGACCCGCTGATTTTTTTCTGATCGATGAGCGATGAATAAGGTGGCTTTGATGCCGTATTCGCAAGCCTTGGAAAACATTCGTTTTTCGAATTGAGGAACAAACTTAGTAAATAAATCGGACTTTCAAGTCCGATTTATTGGGAGAAAAGTTTAAGGGGTTAAAGGGGTAAGTTGATCTCTGATTCTGGATTGCTGAATGTTGATTTTCGATTTAATTGGATTCGGTTTTATCAATTCTTTTTTTGGATGGTTTTTGCACTGGAAACAAAAATGCCATATAGTTGGTCGTATTCTTTCAATAAACTCTCTGATTTCGCATTTTCAATAATTTCACTTCTGGTACGTTTTGTTAAACTATTGTGATACTCACGCATTCTTTGGCCGCAATACTCATTTTGTGTGAAAAATCTTTAGCAGATTCTACGGACTGGGCTTCAGCGTAATTTAAAGTAGGCCAGGTAACCGATCGGCTCAATTGGTCAATTAAGTTTTTTTTCAAAAACAGAATGGATTGGAAATTAGTAAGATAAACCACATTCACAGAAAACTCAATTAGGCTGTTTTGTAATTCATGACGATTCACAATACAAGGGTAAAAAATAAAGAAACGTTAAAAGAAGAGAAAACGATTCCTAAAAGGCATTCATTTATTTTCAATCAGAGACCAGAGATCAAAAATCATCAATCAGAGATCAACTCCTCCAGCTCCTCTTCCCCAATAATCTCAATCCCGAGTTGCTCCGCTTTCGCAAGCTTCGCCGGGCCCATGTTTTCTCCCGCTACCACATAGGATGTTTTGCTTGAGATAGAAGATGAATTCTTGCCTCCGTTCTTCTCGATCATCGCCTTGATTTCATCGCGACTGTATTTGCTGAACACCCCGGATACAACAAAGGTTTTTCCCTTGAGCTTATCGCTCATGCCCTGTGTTTCACTTTCGTCGAGTTCGAACTTGAGACCGGCAGTCTTCAGTCGTTCGATGAGCTTCTTGTTGCGCTCGTCCGCAAAGAATTCGACCACGCTTGCGGCTATTCGTTCGCCAATTTCATCGACGGCGAGCAAACTGTCTGAATCGGCGCTCATTATGGCATCGATGTTTTTAAAGTGACGGGCCAGTTTCTTCGCCACCGTCTCCCCTACAAATCGAATTCCAATGGCAAACAAGACTCGTTCAAAGGGAATTTGCAATGAAGCCTTTGCTCCGTTGAGCAAATTTTCCGCACTCTTTTCCGCCATCCGCTCCAGGGGCAAAAGCTGTTCCATCGTCAGCGAATAAATATCGCTTATATCGGAAATCAGCCCTTCCTCAAAGAGCTGATCGATGGTCTCTTCGCCAAGACCTTCCATGTCCATGGCTTTCCTGGAAATGAAATGCGACATACGCCCCTTTATTTGCGGAGGGCAGTCCCAGATATTCGGGCAAAAGTGCTGAGCCTCACCATCCATTCTTTTGAGTTCGCTCCCGCATTCCGGACAGTGTGATATAAAATTCACCACAGGAAATTCCTCCTTTCTTTTTTCCAGATCCACCCCGACAATCTTCGGAATGATCTCCCCTCCTTTCTCCACGTAAACATCATCACCAATATGCAAACCGAGTTTGGCAATCTGGTCGGCATTGTGCAAGGAGGCTCTTTTTACTACGGTGCCGGCCAGCAAAACGGGTTCAAGATTGGCAACCGGTGTAATGGCACCCGTTCGTCCTACCTGAAAGCTGACAGAATTCAGGCGCGTGCTTACGCGCTCTGTTTTGAACTTATATGCCATGGCCCACCTGGGAGACTTGGCTGTAAATCCGAGCTCCGCCTGGTCGTCCAGGTTGTCCACCTTTATTACCACTCCGTCGATGTCAAAATCAAGGTCTTTTCGTTTATTGTCCCAGTATTCGATAAACCCGAACACCTCATCCAGGTTCTGACACTTTGCAATGTAATTTGATTCCGGAGGCGGTATTTTCAGGCCCCATTCCCTGGCCTTTAACACGTTCTCATAATGAGAACGGCTGGGTAACTCATCGGCCAGTAAAAAATAAAGGTATGAGTCCAGCTTTCTTCCCGCTACGACACGTGAATCCTGCATTTTCAGTGTGCCTGAGGCTGCATTTCTGGGATTTGCCAGCCTGGCCTCTCCCAGTTCTTCGCGCTCGTCGTTTACCCGGTTAAAGTCTTTGCGCGGCCAGAAAATTTCTCCCCGGACCTCGATTTCATCCGGATAAGCATCTCCCATAAGCCTAAGTGGTATGGACCTGATGGTGCGCACATTGGCCGATACGTCATCACCCTTTTCCCCGTCTCCCCTGGTTATGGCCTGTGACAAAACACCATTGATGTAGGTAATGCCTATCGCCACCCCGTCGTATTTCAGTTCACAGACATAGGTGGCCGGTCTGCCAAGTCCTTTTTGAACCCTGGCATCGAATTCGTCCAGTTCTTCCCGGTTGTACGAATTGCTCAGCGACAGCATCGGATACTTATGTATGACCGTTTTGAAGGATTTGGTAACGGTCCCTCCGACCTTGTTGCTCGGAGAATTTTCATCCGCCAGTTCGGGATATTGTTTCTCGAGAGACACCAACTCTTCCAGCAACATGTCAAAATCGTAATCCGCTATTTCGGGATCGGAGAGCATATAGTACCTGTGATTGTGGTAATTTATCTGCTCCGCAAGCTCATTTATCCGTTTTTGTGCCGCTTCTTTATCCATGATTTTCCAGGGATTAAAAATAAGGGAAGTATTTTGATTTGGGGTATGGGGGAATGAGTTTAAAAGGGGAATGGTGAACGGGAAAGGGGAAGATTATTGAAGAATTGACAAACCGAGTATAACGAGGTTAGCGCGGGTCTTGAGTACGTGACTAGCGCGTATGAGCAAATCGATAAATCGATAAATCGCCTAGGAAGAGAAGGGAGAGGGAAGGGGGTGATTGTATATTGTTGAAAGAAAAGTGCGTTGGCAAGAAAATATGGCGCCGGCCAGCGCCAGCCTTGTGAATTGTTGACGGGACAAAGAGTGGCGTAGGCCTTGCGTGTAAGTCAACAAGAGAGCGATTTTGGCGTATATTTTCTT
>DNDT01000438.1 GCA_003487525.1 Flavobacteriales bacterium | reverse complement strand
GCTTACCTTCTCTGGCATATGGATCAAGGTACCAAAGTCCGATATTCTCACCAGAGTTTATGTCTGTCACTTCCCATACTTTCACGTCGCTGTGAAAGACCGGAACCGAACCGTCTTCGATCGGAGTGAATTTGTAATTGAACAGTCTGCCGGCTACGTAATGCATTGCTTCAGTGAGTTTGTCAAGTTGGAGGTATTGCTTGACTTCATCTGAGTTCAAATCGTATTTTTCCTTTCGGACCATTTCGGCATAATACCGATAATCCCAAGGTTCGATGTGTATGTTGTCGCCATTTTTATCAGCCACAGCCTGCATGTCGGCAACTTCTTCGGCAACTCTGGCAATGGAAGCAGGCCAAACGGCTTCCATAAGACCCATTGCATTTTCGGGCGTTTTGGCCATCCTGTCCTGCAGACGCCATTCAGCGTAATTCTTGTATCCCAACAGCTCTACTTTCTGCCTGCGCAATTTTAATATTTGAGCAACCAATTGATTGTTGTCGTATTCGTCGCCATTGTCTCCCCTTGAATAGTAATTGGTCCATACTTGCTTGCGCAGTTCACGTTCCGTTGAGTATGTCAGGAAGGGATCCATGGAAGACCTGGTATTTGTAATAGCGTATTTGCCACTTTGTCCTTTATCTGCAGCTATTTGAGCGGCCGATTTAATAAAACCATCAGACAATCCACCCAGCTGATCTTCGGATAAATAAGTGACGTAGTTTTCCTCGTCGTGTAACACATTGTTTGAAAAAGACGTGTACAGACTGGACAACTCCTTATTGATTTCGGCTTACCTGACTTTTTTCTCAGCGTCGAGTTCCGCTCCGTTCATCTCAAACCCTTTATAAACCAGCTCTACGACTCGCTGCTTGTCGGTTTCGAGTGGATTTTCCAATGAGGCTTCATAGATTGCTTTTATACGCTTAAACAGTTTTTCATTTTGAGTGATTTTCGATTGAAACTCCGAAAACAAGGGTGCCAGTTCGGTTTCAATATCCCTGAATTCGGGTGTAGACATATTTGCGCTGAGAATTCCGAAATAGTTAAAGGCCCGGTCAAGTTCAGCACCGGCACGCTCCATTTCTTCGATGGTGTTTTCGAAGGTAGGCGCATCCGTATTCGATGCAATTGCATCAATGTCCTTCAAATTCATTTCCATACCCTGCAGCATGGCAGGTTTCACGTCCTCAATTTTCATTTGATCAAAAGCAGGAACACCGCCAAAGGGACCTGTCCATTCCTGTAATAATATGTTGTCGACCATGGGCTCTTCTTTTTGTTGTTCACAGCCGACGAATGCAGTTGAGGACATTAGCAGGACTGTCAATAAGTTTGTTCGAATTCGATTGTTCATCGCGCGCGTTTTAAAAATTAAGGCATAGATACCAAAGATAGACCTTGCAATTCGAAGTGATGACCTTGAATCAAAAAGATTGAATGAAAATAAATTATTTGTACAAACATAAGCACCAACAAAGTAGATTGAGGGCTGGAATTCCATTCGGGTATCCCTGACGCGAAATTCCTACATTTGAATCATCTTGACACCGATGAACATAGACCTTAAAAAAGAAATCTCCAATTATTCGATCATCTTGCTCGGAAGTGGACTTGTTGCATTTGCCATGGTTGGATTTTTGGCGCCGAATCACATTGCTACGGGTGGAACGGCAGGTTTGGCCATTATCTTTCACAACTTACTAAACTGGCCGATTGGCTTATTGATGGTTCTGATAAATATCCCACTGTTGGCTATTGGTCTGAAATACGTTGGAAAAGGTTTTGCCTTTCGATCCATATTCTGCATCCTTTCCATTTCAATCGTCGTCGATTTACTGAATGAAGCAGTTGAACTCAACCCATTGAGTGAGACTCCTTTACTCGCAACGTTGTACGGGGGTGTCATTGCCGGAATTGGGCTGGGTTTGATTTTCCGTGGTGGTGGTTCGGCAGGAGGAGGGACGATATTGGCAAAAATACTGACCTCAAGAAGCCCGCTTAAAACAGGTCAGATTATTATGCTGCTTGATGCATTGGTGGTCTGCTCGGCAGGAGTCGTTTTTAGATCCATAGAACTGGCCCTGTGGAGCCTTATCAGTATATACGCAACCTCGCGCATGCTCGATACCGTTCTTACCGGTAAACCGAGTGAACACATCGTGCATATTTCTTCGACAATGAACCTGGAGGAATTGAGCAAAAAAATAAACGAAACACTTGGTGTCACCGGCACAATAATCAGTGGCAAGGATTTGGGTCAGAAGGAGAACAAGGACATCATCTTTATCCTGATTGATAAAAACAGGTTGAATACCCTGAAAAGACTGGTTTATGAATACGATACCAAGTCGAAGATGATAGTTATTGAAGCTTCACAGATACTCGGAGAGGAGCACAGGCTTTGATAATTGCAATGGTCCTTTGATTCTGACGGATCAGTTTAACTCCAAAATCTTGCATTTGTATCGCAAATCTTTATTCAGAGTGACATAGGTCATTGTTGTTCTTGAATTTCAATTGTTCCTTTACATTGAAAATTGAAAAGAAGAATTGTAACCAGGGTATTTCAGAGGATTCCTTCAACTCTGACAAAATTTGCAAAGACTCCGTGTCCACCGGCCTGTATTTCCCTTTTAAAATCTCCAACTCCTTTTTCAGAAGGCAAAAACATACGCTATGACCAAAGCAATTAAAATACTGGGAACCGGGTGCCCGAAATGCAAAACACTGACCGAGCTTGTGCAAAATGTTGTCGCTGAAAACCACATCGACGCTACCATAGTTAAAGTAGAAGATATAATGGAAATTGTTGCATTTAACGTGATTTCCACGCCTGCGCTTGTCGTAGACGATGTGGTAGCGGTTTATGGCAGAATACCCACAAAAGATGAGGTTCTCGCCATTTTAAATCAATGATGATGAAATTAATAAGTCACGCACTTTTTTTAACAGTGTTTACATTATGCGCGGCAGGTATGACTCGGTTTGACTGCAAGGTCGATTCCGTGAATCAGTCAACGTTAAAAATTGAAGTACTGGATTTTCATTCGACACACAGATGTGCGACGTGTATTGCCATTGAATCAAATACCCGGTATACCCTGGACACCTTTTTTAATAAAGAACTCAAGGAGGGAAAAATTACCTTTCGAATTATCAATGTGGATAAAAAAGAGAATGAAAAAATTGCCGAAAGCTATGGAGCATATGGTACTGCACTGTTTTTGAATGTGATAAGAGACGGGAAAGAAACAAGAATCGGTCTGACGAATTTTGCCTTTTTGAAAGGAAATGACCGCGAGGCGTTTTCGAACGAACTAAAGTCTAAGGTTGAAAGTGAATTAAAAACGCTTTAGGTGGATTATTTACAGTCCCTTTTGGACAATTACAACATCCCTGTCTTATCGGCTTTTGTGCTTGGGATAATGACTTCCATTAGCCCATGTCCATTGGCAACAAACATTACCGCTACGGCTTATATTTCAAGAAATATATTAAATAAACGTATGGTCTTATTAAGTGGCATGTTCTATTCTCTGGGCAGAGCTTTCAGTTACACGGCAATCGGTTTCATCCTTTATTTTGGGGCAAGCAAATTTCATATCGCGCGATTCTTCAATCAAAATGGCGAAAAATTCCTGGGTCCTTTGTTACTCATAATCGGATTGATCATGCTGGATACTGTGAAATTCAATTTTCCCGGTAAAACCGGTTTTCAAGAAAAACTTTCGGAAAAATTTAAGAACAAGGGTTTGCTGGGCACCTTAATTATAGGTATAGTTTTCGCACTCGCATTTTGCCCGTATAGCGGAGCACTGTATTTTGGAATGTTAATTCCCATGACAGTTTCTTCGGTGGACGGACTTTATCTGCCAATTGTTTTTGCGTTTGGCACCGGCCTTCCTGTAATTCTATTTACCTATCTTCTTGCATTTGCAGCGTCCAACGTGAGTGTTTTTTACCGTAAAATTACCGGGGTAGAGAAGGTGATGCGCCTA
>DNDT01000091.1 GCA_003487525.1 Flavobacteriales bacterium | reverse complement strand
GGTGTGCGGTATTGGTTCTGCTGTGACAAATGAAGAACTGTGATCCTCCTGTGTTTCTGCCTGCATGCGCCATTGACATGACTCCCCTGTCGTGATATTGGTTGTCTCCGTCCAGTTCGCAGTCAATGGAATAGCCCGGTCCACCTGCTCCGGTGCCATCCGGACATCCTCCCTGAATTACGAAATTTGGAATGACGCGATGAAAAGTAAGTCCGTTGTAAAATCCTTTTCCGGCCAGATCCCTAAAATTTTTGACTGTATTTGGGGCATCATTATCGAAAAATTCGATTTTCATGACGCCTTTATTTGTTCTGATCTCTGCTTTTGACATAATTATACGTTTTCTTTAATTGACAAGGATTCGTCGTACCCGAACAACATTTTTTCCTTAATGATCTGAGCGACTAAGTCGGGAACCATTTTTTCCCAACCTTTCTCCCCTTTCTTGATCATTTCGAGCACCTCACGTGAAAAGATGGAAAGATATTCAGGATTGTATTCTTCCAAATCGACCATTTTACCATTCGTGATCAGGTAATCATAAAGGGGTTTCATCCTGGGGTGAACACGGATGTTTTTGCTATTCATCAAAGGCTGGTCTTTGTTTTCCTGGAAGGGATAGAGGTACATTTTCAAATCTCTGGTAAACAATATTCCGAACGCTTCCAAAATACCGCCATTCAGATTGCGGTAATACTTCTCATTAAAAATATCGTCGACACTGTTGACACCGATGATTAATCCCAGTCTCGCTTTTGTGTATTTGCTGAAGTACTCGATCAACCTGAAATACATCTGGTAATTTGAAATCAGTACCGTGTATCCCATGGAACACATCAATTCAGCACGGTCGAGAAAATCCTGCTCATCTATGTCACCCGAGGCCTTGAGATTGTTTAAGGTAATTTCAAACAGCTTAATAACATTGCTTTCTTCTACCCTGGGCTCCACAATAAATTTTTTAAACCCGTTTTCAAGCATATCCAGATTGACCTTGGTAACCGGTCTGAAGCTCCCGCGCAGAGCAAGAATGTTTTTTTTGTAGAGCACTTCGGATGGGTGCAGGTTATGACCGTCAGGACCAAACATGACCACATCGGTCATGCCATTTTTCACCAGTTGAAGACTGAGCAAGCGATTGTCTACATCCAAAAAGTCAGGGCCATCAATGTTGATCATATCAATTTCCAGCCGGTCACGATCCAAATTATCGTAAAGGGACAGGACCATTTCCACCGGATCATAATAATTGTAACAGGCGTAGATTACATTTAGACCAAGCAATCCAATAACCTCCTGCTGTTGACTGGCATCCACATCCTTCAGGTTAAAGTGAAGGACGATTTCATTCGGAGGGGTCGCCGCGTCCAGCTGATAACGAATTCCCATCCAACCATGGCCTTTGTGAGACTTATCGTAGCTGACGGTTGCGCAGGTATTGGCATAGGAAAAGAACTTGGTGTTCGGGTGGTTGTCCCTGTTAAGTCGTTCTTCCATAAGCCGGTATTCATGCCGGATCATGGTTTTTAACCTGGATTCACATACATACTGACGTGTTTTTTCCTTTCCGTAGATGGCGTCACTAAAATCCTTGTCATAAGCTGACATGGCTTTTGCAATGGTGCCGGATGCTCCCCCTGCCCTAAAAAAATGTCGGACAACTTCCTGTCCGGCACCTATTTCAGAAAACGTGCCGTAAATATTGGAATCGAGATTGATGGACAATGCCTTCCTTTTGGGAGATGGCGCAACTTTTGTCATAATTCAGTGTATGTTCAACTTAACCGAAACACATTGTAAATAACGAAATTAACCTCAATTTGTTTCCTTTTTACAATAATCGGCAAGTTTAGGATTATTAATTGCGTCAACAGCAATCAGAGCTTACTTTTTATCCCAAAAACAAAATTTCTTCCCGGAGCTGCAATCCCTGAAGAATAGGTCCGGTATCTGACATCCAGTAGATTTTCAACTCCAACGTTCAGGTCAAGATTTTTACTCAATGAGTACTGGACCATGACATTCAGTGTAGCCCAACTTGGTGAGTAGGGATCACCATTCTCGTCAACTGCGTATAAATAATCCTTGCTGACTTCAGAAGGAGCGAGATGATTGGCCGTAATTCCATTGTGATATTTAAGGTAGACATCACTTCTGAATTTGCCTTTGGTATAAATTCCGTGAAGTGTTCCAAAATCAGGCGAAACATGCCTAAGTGGCTGATATTCACTATCATACCCTCTGGTAATGGTGTAATTTATTTTTATCTGAATGCGTTTGACCGGGCTGTACTTCAGTCCGAATCCGAAACCGTAAATGACAGCATAGTCTTTGTTTACCAGAGCCTGAACTTGCTTCATTTCACCATCGTAGACAATGGAATCAGATCCGTTAAACGTATATTCGTCTCTAATGATGGCTCCATCCAGATATGAGTAGAATGCATTTACATCCAACCAGTAATGTGATGAGTCAGACACCTCGACTCCAAATTCCGCACTGTAAAGGTACTCCGGTTTCAGATGCACATTTGGCACAATAACGGTACCCGGTTCGGGGTCAAACAATTTTGAAACATCGTCGACATTTGGCGCCCTGAAACCACTGGTCACGTTTCCCCTGAGCATCACTCTGGATACCGGCCTGAATGTCGTTCCCGCGCTTCCGCTTAAAGCTCCTGTATTCATCGTTATTTTGTCTGAAACAAAACTCTGTTGATTAAATGAAGACCTCAGATACTGGTAGGTATAGCGCATTCCCACATTGAGGTTCCACTTTGTTTTAACCTGGTTTTTGTAATTGAGGTAAGCGCCGCTGATACTCATTTCAGAACCTCCGTCCGGGTAGCGTGTCGATAAATACTCTTTATTGCCGTTGTAAATATCGGTTATATGAGCCCTGCTGGTCACCTCATTGAAATAAGTTGAAAATCCGTAATTCACGGCTTGTTTGTGCCCCAGGGATTTTGAGAAATCGATATCCATTCCGTATATGTCCAAATATTCATACCGCTCATTCAGGCTGTTACTCCCAATTTTTCTGTCATGCCTGCTTTCATCCCAGGTCTGGTAATGCATGCTCACTGTGGACAAATCAGTCCAGGTGTGAACCTTGTTGGATGTCCACCTGACTCCTGCCAATCCCCATTCCTGTGGTCCGTAATACCACTCCGCATATTTTAACTTGTCCTTGTCTTTTTGAATTAAGCGATCGTAACGAGGTATATCCGAGCCTCCCGAAAATTGTCCGAATACCTGAATATCTGAATGTTTTGACAGGGCAAATCTGAATTTCTGAGCCACGCTGAAAAGGTCAAATCCCGATTGGACCTGAATCAACGGATCCTCATTTTGGAGTTCCACATCTTTTCCGTCCTTCCGTTCAACATACGAACTTCGCAAATATTCATCTGGTCCCTTACTACCCATTTTCAGGTCATCGAATGAACTTAACGAAAGACTCGTGTGCCAGCCCCATTTCTTGTTCGCAGAACCGAAATCAACATGCCCGACCTTTCCTTTATTGGCTGTTGAATATGTTAAAGCCAGGTCTCCCCGAAATTTCATCTCCTCGCCACCCAATGTAATTTCTTCTGACCTCATGTGTACCACTCCACCCAAGGCGTCACTGCCATAAACCACGGTACCGGGCCCCAGAATTACTTCGGTGCTTTCCAGAAAATTCTGATCGACACTTATGATGGAATGAAGGTTTCCGTCCCTCGAAATTGCGTTGTTGAGCCTGATATTGTCGTACACCAAAAGAACACTGTTCGCCGAAAGTCCCCTTATCATCGGGCTTCCTCCACCCTGCTGACTTTTTTGGACAAAAACCTGCCCGCTGTTGTCCAACATGTCGGCACTTGTCTGAGGTTTGTAAAAGTTTATTTCCTGTTTACTGATCGGCACCACTTCTCTGGGAATCTCCTGGTATGATTCAAGTTTTTGAGAGGCCGAAATAACAACCTCTCCCAATTCTATCCCCTGGGTTTTCATGCGAATAACCGTATCGGTGAAAATGGACTTCAAATCAATTTCGATCAGAGAATAGGAAGGATGCTGAATATATACAAGTCCGGAATCCGAAAATTTTTGCAGAGGTACTCTTCCGGTTTCTCCGGACAATACGGAGGCGGTTTTACTCTGATTAAAAACGAGTGCATGTGGTACCGGAAATCCCGTTTCGGCGTCAAGCAATAACAGGCTTTGAGCAGTGCCGAGCAACGGAAAGCCAAGAAAGACCACGAAAAAGAAATATCCAATACAAACCTTCTT
>DNDT01000256.1 GCA_003487525.1 Flavobacteriales bacterium | reverse complement strand
AAGGTTCTGCTCGATACGATTGCCAAGTCAGGGTTGGATATAGAGGAAATTGACGCGGTGGTGAAAACCGGCGGTTCGTCGAGTATTCCGCTGTTCACCGAAATGCTCACGAGTTTATTCGGCGCGGAAAAAGTCAAAGCCTCGAACGCGTTCAGCAGTGTGGTAGCCGGGCTGGCAATCAAGGCAAAATCGTAGATATTTTCGATTCCTTCTTTAGTGAGGATATTCCTATACTGATTTGGTCCTGAAGGAGATATAGGAGTATTCCAAATTTGTATGGCTTAATATTCCAAAACAGTGAACCCTACTATTTATGGCTCATCAAATAAAATTGGGTAACACTAACATGACGACTACAATCCATAGTTGATATTGGTGAGTTCGTTAAGATAAAATATTTTTCCTAACATCGCTAAGATATTTCCAGAACACGCCAGACATCATCGATGTAATGAAACTTACTCCCGCCGTAAGCTGTCCTTCTTCCGTCTTGTTAAGTAGCAACATGCCCAAACCTAAAACCAAGAAAATCAGGGCTACAACCATCAACGTTGTTGTAATAATTGAAATGTTCTTATATGTTTTTGTATCGATCCTTCTGACTTGTTCTTTCATGCTAGAAACAAACCGAAGGATTGCTATTAAATTATCTATGCACGCATCTTCGAAATATTTATACACCGGCAGTACGCCTTTATCAGCTGCTCCTAGAGGGATAAGGGGATCTTCATATAAGCGATTCGAGTACATTATCACTGGTAGAGCTGGTCGTTTTTTTTGTACGATCTCTATGATGTGCCACCCTTCGAATGGTTGGTTGTTATATGTGATGTCATCATCAGCATACCACCCTAGGTCAATAACAGCAGCATCATAATCATTTTCCTGAATAAAACTATCTACAGCTGCTGCGTGATTACATGCGTCTATTTCAAACCCAGCGCTTCGAAGTTTGTTAAGCATCTTGCGCATGAAAACAAATCTCTCTATCAACTTAGGATCTCTGGATTGATATTTTTCTTCAACGAATTTTTCTATTTCGTTTTCAATCACATCTTCATCAGGAATATGATCATCTGCGATAAGAATTTTCATTGTTATGCCTCCTAACTATCCTAAACATGGGAGTAAATAAATTTGGCTCTGAACTCGACTTATCCTGCTTTCGATGATCTTTTTCTCTTCTTTCTTCAGCATATCTAATAATCTAATTTGCTCATATCAATACCTTCGCCAATTATATTGGTGAAGGATGCACATTAACAGCATGAATACAGCCTAAAGTAGCCACCTGACCAAAGATCTGCTCCAATAAAAATGGTTCAGGTTTTTGCGGAAGCATTTTTATTGTCTCCTCGAAGTATTTTGCGGCTCGGAAGTAAGCTTTCAAATCCAGGATGCCGCTGTCGGGATGGACATTACGAAATTCACGCAGTAAAACCTGTGAAAGGTTGACCATGAATAGCGACAGGTTGATGGCATTGGTGACAGGAAGTTCCTTGATGTTCATGAAATCTTCCAAGCCCCAATACTGCTTGGCATCCCTGAAATTGAACTCGATCTGGAATCGCAAACTGTAGAAATCGATGATCTTTTCATAGGAGAGTTCCAGATTGCTGGAGAACAGGTTGACATTGGCAAAGGCGCCGGTCTTGAGGTTGGTCTTGGTGATAATGACCACATTGAGGATCTGGGCAAACTCGTGATGCAGCATCTGGGCTTGATAAATACAGGTTTCGAAACCGTCTTTGATGCTTTTCTCAACCAGATATTGATTTGGAATGTTGCGATAGTCGATCTTCTGTCCATATTTCTTATGTGGTCCTTTTGGTTTTTGCTCACCCTCGTACAGGAAAGACAGGGCGGCATCGTAGCGCAGTTTAGAGATCAAGTGCAGACCACACTGCAAGGTCATCTGCAGGGCATTGTTGTTGCCAAAGTGTCCGTCCAGCACCAGATAGCGAACAGTGATTAGGACTTGCAGCAGGATGAGTTGGTTTCTAACCATATCCTGAATGCGCTTCAGTTCCGGCGTCAGTTCGACCTGCGTCTTATCCTGGTTGCGGCTGCCTTTCGGACGCCCACGCTTTTTCTTGGGTGCGGCTTTGTCCTTTTTCGCTCGTTTCTGCTTGCGTTCTTTGGCTACCGCTTTTTCCGCTTCACTGCGGACGACCTGCTCTACTTGCAACGGATACGAACGCCCTTCTTCGACAGAAACCAGCGCCAGAGAGAAGATGGAGATACCCTTCACGACCTTGTTCAGCAAACCGGAGAAAAAGTAGTCCAGACCATGCGTCTCTTTGCCAGCTTTGGTTACCACACTTTCATCCCCAACCAGAAAGTATTCTGTCCCAGACCGGTACAAATGCCGCATGAAAAACTTACAGAGAACCTGTGGCCAGGAAATGACAGCGTTGAAAAATCGTTGTACCGTTCGGTAGCTGCCGCCTTTCCCGGCCCAGCGAGACAAGCCCAGCATTGTCACACGACCACTCATACTCAACATCGCTTGGACAATCCGGCTCCAACGGCGCAGTTCGGTTTTTGAAAGATCAGGCTGTATACATTGTAAAAGTGCTAAAATGTT
>DNDT01000042.1 GCA_003487525.1 Flavobacteriales bacterium | reverse complement strand
ATTGGAAAACTCCTATGATTTTACATTTTTCGAGCCGCTTCAAACATTTGCCCTTGTTCAAAACGGATGGAATCAAACCAATTGGTATTATACCTATAAAGACGTAAACCCTGACCTAGCAGCGTATACCAGGCAGTATTACGACCTCTACAAGCTTCCCGACGGAACCCCTCTTGTCAAGGACAATTACGACAACATTAATAATGTCAGCACATATACACTTATTAACGGCAGCCAGCCCAGAAACGTTTATGAAATGTGGAGAGGTCAGGGATACAGCACCGGTGGTGATGGACAATATTATGTCTATAACAACAATCAATTCCGACTTTCTGCCAGTGGAGCTGCCGATATAAAATCACATGAAATAAAGGTGGGTTTTGAATTTGAACAGCGAGTTGACCGGGGTTACAGATTGATAAATCCAAACGGTTTATGGGCGATCGGTCGTCAGGAAACCAACGATCACATTCAGCAGTTGAATACCGATGAATACACGCTTCGGTATGAAGGCGGCGTTCCTGTTATTGAATATGAACGGCTAGTAGGTCCGACCGATCAGTATGGATTGACTTCGGGACAGTTCCTGTTTGATTACAATGTGAGAAAAGCGCTTGGCCTTCCGACAAATGGAAACGATTACATTGATTTTGACTCGTATTCTCCAAGTACCTATAAAATAGATTATTTCTCTGCAGACGAATTGGTCAATAACAACAGTTCGCTTGGTCTAAGTTATTACGGTTATGATCACACCGGAAAAAAACAAAGCGGAACTCCAACCCTCGATGACTTCTTTAACGAAGTGGATGAGTATGGAAAGAAAACCCGTCGAATTGATGCGTTCCGGCCTATATATGCAGCGGGTTATATTCAGGATAAGTTCACCTTTGACGATTTGATCTTCAGACTCGGATTGCGTGTTGATTACTTCGACGCCAACCAACCTGTGTTAATTGACGAATATTCACTGTTCCCAACCGTAAAAGCCTCTGAAACAAGAGCTGCAAACATTTCTTCTCCTTCAAATGTTGGTTCGGACTGGATCGTATACGTAAATGCCGATAACAGTGAGCTAAAGGATTTGATTGACGAAAACGCAACCATTATCGGATATCGTAACCCGGAAGACAATTCGTGGTACGATGCCAACGGTGCGTTGGTGGGAAGAGCAAGTGACTTGACAGGAGGTTTTGGAAATCCGTTCCCGCTTCTTCAAAATGGACAGGCTGTGGCTCCGGAAAAAGACCTGGATGCTAATTCGTTTGAAGATTATACACCTCAGATTACACCAATGCCGCGTATCTCTTTCTCATTTCCGGTATCTGACGTAGCCTCATTCTTCGCGAACTACGACATTCTGGTATCCCGACCTACTTCATTTCTGCAGTTCAGACCAACCGATTATTTGTTGATCGGATCAACCGCTTCCATCAATAATCCAAATCTTAAACCGGAGAAAACAATCACATACGAGATTGGATTTAAGCAGGCCATTAGTAAAAACTCTGCCTTGAGTCTCTCTGCTTTCTATCGTGAAATGAGGGATCAGATCCAGGCGTATAAATTTGACGGAGCGTATCCAAGAACCTATACCTCATTTGACAACATAGATTTTGGTACAACCCAGGGATTCACTCTGGCTTATGATCTGAGAAGGATCAACAATATCTATTTCACTGCCAACTATACCCTTCAGATTACTCAGGGAACAGGATCGACCGCGAATTCCGCTTTGAATCTTGTCAATGCAAGTAACTCTCCCGATTTAAGAAACATTACGTATTTGAATTATGACAAGCGCCATAATTTCAACATTAACTTTGATTTCCACTATGGCCAGGGAAAAAGCTACAATGGTCCGAAAATTGCCGGAAAAGATTTCTTGTCCAATGCCGGAATTAACCTTGTCGCGACTGCCGGATCAGGTACACCGTTCACAAAATGGAGCAACACGGCAAGTCAGGTTATTTATGGGGCGCCGGGTGGATTCCTTGAGTCAAATTTCAACAGTTCCAGGCTTCCATGGGACTTTAACCTCAATGCAAGGATCGACAAGCAATTCAGGGTTGAGTTTGGAAGCAAGGCCAAGGACAATCGAAAATTTGCCATGGTCGAAGTTTATTTACAAATACTTAACCTGTTAAATACTCAAAATACACTTGATGTTTGGCAGAGCACAGGAACACCCGAGGACGATGGTTATCTGACTTCGACCGAAGCTCAACCTGTCATAGAATCGGCGGTAAATCCTGAATCTTACGTCGACAATTACAATGCACGAATATATAATCCCAATTTTTATTCTACTCAAAGAAGAATGAGACTTGGTGTTGTACTTAACTTTTAATGATTGATTCTTTCTGAAACGTACCTTATGAAATTGAAAAGAATTATACTCGGAATTGGAATTTTGCTAATTGGAACCACCAGTTATGCCATCTCCGGTTCTACAAAAAAGAAGTCTGGTCCCACGACTAAAACATCAACAGCCGAATGCGCTCCTGCAAACGGACTGGCGTATCTGAGACTTAATTCGGCAAATGCGCTG
>DNDT01000041.1 GCA_003487525.1 Flavobacteriales bacterium | reverse complement strand
ACTCAAGCAAATAGGGTCAGATCCTGCAAGACTTGAGGGCCTGATGGAATCCATGGACGGCGATGAGGATCTGGTGGTCGAGTTTGAGGACGGCAGGAGCAAAATGAAGGTAATGAAGATTAAAATCGACTGTGATGATATGGATGAAATCACCACCATTGACCTGTGCATGCCCAAATTGGATCAGCATAGCGAAGAGGGTGAGGACGACCCGGGCAACAAAAGCCAGAAATCATCTTTTAGAGCATTTCCGAATCCGGCCAAAGATCACATTAACATCGAATTTGAAGTGATGGATGGAAATGCGGTTTTAAACGTAAAGGATGTGAATGGCAAAATTCTATTTACCAAAGAATATAAAGAACCGGGCAAATACAGCGAGCAGGTGAAATTTAAAGGAAGTAAAAGTAAAATCATATTTGTTGAACTTAACGAAAAAAGGAGGTTAGAAACACAGAAGATCATTGTAGATTAGTTTATGTTAGACAGGTTAATGAAGATGGTCCTGCAATTAATATGCAGGGCCATTTTTTATATTATAAATTTGCCCTTATGGAAAAAATACTCAACTACATCGATGGTAAACTTGTCGATCCAATCGGAGGGAAATACATTGAAAACTTTGAACCTGCCACGGGAAAAATCTACTCCATGATCCCGGACTCTGACGAACGGGACGTTGAATTGGCGGTGGAATCGGCAAGCAAAGCGTTTCCGGCGTGGTCCACCTTGTCCAAGGAAAAGAGGTCGGCTCTAATTCTGAAGGTTGTTGAGGAAATTGAAAATAACCTGGATGAGTTTGCCCTTGCCGAGTCGAGAGACAACGGAAAACCGGTTTGGCTTGCACGGAGAGTCGACATTCCAAGGGCCGCAAAGAACTTTCGATTTTTTGCAACCGGTATTTTGCACTTTGCTTCTGAATCCCATTCCATGGAAAAGACGGCAATCAATTATACCCTTCGATCGCCCATTGGAGTGGCTGCGTGTATTTCACCATGGAACCTTCCGCTTTATCTGTTTACATGGAAAATAGCGCCGGCACTGGCAGTAGGGAATTGCGTAGTTGCCAAACCCTCGGAAATAACACCGATGACCGCCTATAAACTGGCCGAAATCTGTGCGAAAATTTTACCTCCCGGTGTGTTGAACATCATTCATGGATATGGCCATAAGGTTGGTTCGGCACTTACATCTCATCCCAAGGTTCCGGTGATATCGTTTACGGGAGGTACCAAAACAGGGGCTGATATTGCGCGAGTGGCCGCACCAATGTTTAAGAAACTCTCCCTTGAACTGGGAGGAAAAAATCCAAACGTCATCTTCGCGGATTGTGATTTTGAGAAAGCCCTGAGCCGAACCCTGGATTCTTCCTTTGACAACCAGGGCCAGATTTGTCTTTGCGGTTCGCGAATCTTTGTCGAGAAACCCATCTATGAAAAGTTCAAAAAAGCCTTTGTCGAAAGGGTGGCAGCCATGAAAGTCGGAAATCCGTATGACGAGAATAGCAGGCTGGGAGCCCTGGTATCGAAACAGCATATGGAAAAAGTTCTCTCATATATTGAGTTGGCAAAAGAAGAAGGCGGAACGATTCTGACCGGAGGAAAACAAGTGAGGATTGACGGGGAATACAAAGATGGATGGTACGTGGAACCAACGGTGATTGAAGGACTGGCGTACAATTGCAGAACCAATATGGAAGAAGTTTTCGGACCGCTTGTGACCATCATGCCGTTTGAAACGGAAGAAGAAGTGCTATTGTACGCAAACGCGACCGAATACGGCCTTGCCAGCACCATTTGGACAGAAAACCTGACCAGGGCTCATCGAATGGCAAATGAAATTCATTCGGGAATTGTCTGGATTAATTGCTGGTTGCTCCGCGATTTGAGAACACCTTTTGGAGGAGTTAAAAATTCCGGTGTGGGAAGAGAGGGAGGTTTTGAAGCAATGAAATTCTTTACGGAGCCTAAAAATGTCTGTATAAGCCTCTCTTAGCAGTATTCATCTTTGAGAAACTCTTCATAGCTGTTCAGGTTAGCCAACACCAGAAGACGTTGAAATTCCTTGTGAAATTTCGTCTCGGACTTGACAGAAGTCAGTGTTTTATACCTGAACCTGTCAAAATTCCGAATGGCCAATCTTTGTTGAGGTGTAAGCTCTGACTCGCTGTATTCAAGCTCCTTCAAATCGTTAATGGTAACCATGGAAACAAGCTTTTCATTCATGAATAAAGGTGCGAATTTCTGTAATAATACGGAAATCTTCGCTTTATGGCTTATTTTTAAATCGGAAATAACCTTGGTTTTCTTATGACTCCTTCAATTGCCAATTTGCTTGGTATAAAATATCCGTTGATTATTGCGCCAATGTTTCTTGTTTCTGACACGAAGATGGTAATTGAAGCTTTGAAATCAGGTTGCACCGCGGCAATACCTGCACTTAACTACAGAACTCAGGCCGAATTGAGAACGGCAATCCGTGAGATTCGATCAGCCCAAAAAGGTCCCATCGGAATCAATTTGATCGTGAATAAATCTAATATGCGGTTGAGTAAAGACCTTGCCGTCTGCCTGGAAGAGGGAATTGATTTTTACATCACGTCCCTCGGAAGTCCAAAGGAAGTAATCGAAAAAGCACATAAGGATGGAAAGCTGGTTTTCTGCGATGTGGTGAATGCCGAGTATGCCTTAAAAGTTGAAAAGCTGGGTGCAGATGCCGTTATTGCGGTGAACAATGAAGCGGGTGGACATGCGGGAAAACTGAGCATGATAGAAATACTGAATGAACTGAAGAATTCGATTCACATTCCCATTATCAGCGCCGGAGGCATTGCCGAGGCAGCGGACCTGAATGCAGCGCTTGAAGCCGGGGCATCGGGTGTTTCGGTCGGAACTGTTTTTATCGCCTCGGATGAGGCGCCGGTGAGCCAGGAATATAAAAATGCCCTAATTGAATACGGTGCCAAAGACATTGTAATGACGACCAAGCTATCCGGAACACCATGCACGGTAATCAAGACTCCATACGTCGAAAAAACCGGAACCGAACCAAACTGGATTGAAAAAACAATGAATCGTTACAAAGGATTAAAAAAGCTGATGAAAATGATTTTGTTTGTCCGGGGCATGAAGAAACTCAGAAGTGCGGCTTTTGACTTTACCTACAAGAAAGTCTGGTGTGCCGGTCCATCCATCGAAAAAATCAAGGAAATACGTCCCATTCGGGTAATCATTGCCGATTTGGTTCGGGATCTACCATAAAAATACAGGAGTGTACGCCATCATCGACATCGAAACCACCGGAGGCAGTTCACGCGGCGATAAGATCACCGAAATCGCCATCGTGCTGTTCGATGGCGAAAAAGTGACCGAAGAATTCAGCACCTTGATCAATCCGGAGAAAAAGATCCCTTACCGTATTACTCAAATCACCGGGATCGATGACAAAATGGTACGGGGTGCCCCTAAATTTTACGAAGTGGCCAGACGCGTTTTCGAAATGACTCAGGGGAAAATATTCGTGGCCCACAATGTATCGTTCGATTACAATTTTATCCGGGCTGAATTCGAGAGTTTGGGTGGAGAGTTCAAGCGTAAAAAATTATGTACGGTTCAGTTAAGCAGAAAGCTGATGCCCGGAAAACGGTCTTATTCACTGGGAAACCTCTGTGTGGATTTAGGGATCATCAACGAGGCAAGACACCGGGCACTGGGAGATGCCAAAGCGACAACCAGGCTACTTTCACATTTATTATCGCTTGACGGAATAAACAGGAAAAATCTCTTTACACCTGGATTTCTGCAGAAATTGAACACAGTGGTGAATCTGGATATTATACAGGAATTACCCGAAGCCACAGGCGTTTATTATTTCTACAACAAGGATGAAGAGCTTATCTATGTTGGCAAAAGCGTGCACATCAAGAGCCGGGTAATAGATCACCTGAGCAACAACATTTCGACCAAGGCGATCAAGATGAAGAACATGATTCACCGGATCGATTTCGAAGAGACGGGGAGCGAACTTGTCGCCCTGCTCAAAGAGTCCAATGAAATAAAGCGGAATCAACCAATTTTTAACCGATCACAAAAGAAAACCTATTACAGTTATGGAATCGTTGATACAACCAATGAATTTGGTTATAGGGCATTGCGACTGGAACGGCTGACGGAAGATACGAATCCGCTCATTTCGTTTTCGTCTAAAATGACGGCAAGAGAATACCTGTTCAGGTTGATAGAACGCCATGAATTATGCCAGCAGATTTCAGGCCTCTTTCCGGAAGGTGGCCCTTGTTTTCACTACGGGATTAAAAAGTGCAGAGGGGCTTGTGTTGGGGAGGAGAGTGTGGAGGAGTTTAATTACCGGGTAAACGATGCCGTTTCGGAACTGAGCTACCATCACCGCGATTTTTTGA
>DNDT01000159.1 GCA_003487525.1 Flavobacteriales bacterium | reverse complement strand
CAAGCTGCACAAGAACATCATTCCTTCCATGGGCGGCATAATGATCTTTGCAGCCACTATCTTCACCTTTGCCTTGTTTTTCCCGAAAGATCAGGTCCATGATTTCAAGTATTTGATTCCCTGTACCATCGTGCTCTTTTTTGTCGGAGTAAAGGATGACATTATCGGCACGGCACCGGTCAAGAAACTCATTGCTCACCTGATTGTGGCCTTCATCATGGTGTTGATGGCGGACATTCGTCTGACAAGCCTTCACGGTTTGTTCGGTGTCAGGGAAATTCCGTTGGAAGCCTCTGTTTTTCTATCCGTTTTCACCTACATTGTTATTGTCAACGCGTTCAACCTTATTGACGGGGTCGACGGGCTTGCGGGAGGCGTGGGCTTCCTTGCCTCTGTTTTTTTTGGAATATGGTTTTACCTGGTGGGGGATGTGGTTTACGGGGTTCTCGCTTGTTCACTGGCGGGAGCAATTCTGGGTTTCCTGAGGTATAATTTCTACCCGGCAAAGATATTCATGGGTGATTCGGGATCCCTGATGATCGGTTTCCTGATCGCCGTGATGGCAATAGAACTGGTTGAATACGATAAAAACCTGCTCCCGCACGAAATGCTCGAAATTTCTAAACCCCTTTTGGCCATGTCCATTCTTGTCATTCCCCTGCTGGATACGGCACGGATTTTCATCTATCGCGCTGCCAAGGGAGTGTCACCATTCAAGGCCGATTCAAACCATATACATCATAAAATGATGAAGCTCGGATTTGGGCNNCGTTTAACATACTTTTTATCGCGTTGCTGGTGAGCCTCAAGGGACTTGATCCAAACCTGAGCTTGGCAATCCTGACGGCTGTCTGTCTGCTGGCTCTGCTGGCATTGCACTTTGTTAAAGCAAAGCAATGATTTTGCGCTTTATCTTTTTGTTTTCTTTTGTTCTGCTGACAACAATCTCGGAAGCACAACCCTATCTCTTTCCCTTAAACAATGAGATCAATCAACTAATAATTGCCAATCGGTCAGACACCACGTATAATTTTCATTCCAGTTTAAAACCATTGCGCGAAGATGAATTGAGGTTTCTTCCGTCCACCCTTGACACGTTGAAGGTCGAACGCAATGGTGCTCTTAATGGATTGATGAACAAGGATCTGATATCGGTAAAAAAGAACGAGTTTTCGCTGCAATTGAATCCCATTCTTCATGCCATGATGATGACCGGTACCTCCAACGATTCTGCCGATCAGGGAAGCTGGATTGGAGCCGGTTTGCAGGTGAGAATGGCAGCGACGCAAAAACTCGCCCTTGGAGCCGAATACACCTTTTCAAAAATGTCGTTTGCCGATTACGTCGAATCAGGAGTGAATACTGTGGGTATTGTTCCGGGCATGGGCGTCATAGACAGTTCCAGTCGGACAAATGTATTTTACACCCTGTATTTGAATTATGCACCCACCGATTATTTCAGTGTGGAACTTGGCAGGGGCAAGCAGTTTATCGGACACGGATACCGTTCCCTTTTGCTTTCGGACAACAGTATGACGTATCCTTACGCCAAGCTGACGTTTAATATTTGGAAGCTGAAATACCAGGTATTGTACTCCGGTTATGAGCATGTAACGGGCATTGTAAACAATGAAACCCGGTTTAAGAGCAAATACAGCACATCCAACTATCTGAGCATTAATTTTGGCCGGAATGTTCAGGCAGGGCTGTTTCAGACAGTGGTATGGCAGGGGCAAAACGGAACGCACGATCGGGGATTCGATGTGAATTATTTAAACCCGATTGTATTTATGCGACCCGTTGAATTCAGTATTGGTTCTCCCGATAATGTGTTGATGGGACTGGATCTGGCATATACCATTTTTAAGAAATACAAATTCTACACCCAGATTGCCCTGGACGAATTTTTATTGTCCGAAATCAAGGCAGGAGACGGATGGTGGGCCAACAAATACGGCATTCAGGTAGGTTTAAAGGCATGTGATTTGTTCGCGGTTAAAGGCCTGACAATTCAGCTCGAACACAATCAGGTAAGACCCTATACCTATTCGCACGGAAATGTCGTCATTAACTACGGCAATTACCACGAAGAATTGGCCCATACCTATGGAGCAAATTTTTATGAGTATGTCGGTAATGTGAATTATGTCCGACATCGTTGGCTGTTTTCACTCCACATGGTACACGCAAAGCAGGGATTGGATCAAGGTTTGGGTAATTATGGAGGTGATATCTTTAAATCGAATCAGACGCGTGTATCCGGTTATGGCAATTTCATCGGTCAGGGTGTCCCGAGTGATTTGTCCTTTCAACAGGTAAAAGTGGCCTACCTTGTAAATCCGGCCTGGAGGTTAATGTTTGAATTTGGTTATACAAGCCGACAGCGGTTTACGCGTGGAGAGGGGGCGGAATTAAGCGGTATGTTCAATGTCGGCCTTAAAACGGCACTCTATAATCAGTACCTGGATTTTTAATTTTTTGTGAATACTTTTTCACAGCAGAACAGAGATGGGATAAATTTTTATTTTTGTGCCTCACTTTTTCCATATGAGGATTATTCCAAAAGTGCGAACTGCTACAGTTTCGTTATCATTTTCGCAGAAAGCGGCCATTGTACTTGAGTTGTTCAAGCTTAGACTCAATCTCATGGTTGTGATTTCATCCGTCCTGGGATATTACATCGGACTGCAGAGTTTTGAACTGCTTGCATTTGTCAGCCTCCTTTTGGGAGGTTTTCTGGTTACCGGGGCATCAAATGCCATGAATCAGATCATTGAGCGCGAATACGACGCCATGATGAAGCGAACAGCCGACCGGCCCCTTCCAACGGGTAAAATAGGTGTTCAGGGTGCCTGGGTAATTTCTGCTATAAGCGGTGTATTGGGCATCTTTCTACTTTACTTTTTGGTCAATCCGCTCACGGGCATATTGGCTGGTTTGTCCATGTTCATTTACGTCGTGCTGTACACTCCGCTAAAGCGAATCTCAGGTTTTA
>DNDT01000279.1 GCA_003487525.1 Flavobacteriales bacterium | reverse complement strand
GGTTGGGGTGAATATTATTGTGGGTCGCATTCAGGTTTCCAAACAAAAGGAACTTCTTGCTTTTTCAGGAAAAACGGCGGGTATTGTGCTCCAGATGCTTACCGGTATTGCCAAGTTCAGGGTTACGGGAACGGAGCGAAGAGCGTTTAATCACTGGATGAAACACTTCCTTCCGGTTAAGGAAATCACGATTAGTCTGACCAGGGTGCAAAACTTCCAGACCATTTTTAATGGCCACTTCCGTATCATTTCCATGATGGTGATTTATGTCATGATGGTGAAGATGACGGCTGATTCTGCGATGAGTATCGGTGCGTTCCTGTCATTTAGCGCGGCGTATGGAATTTTTGCCGGTGCCATGATGCAAATGAGCAGTTCAATGATAACCGTACTCCAGGTTTTCCCTCTTTATGAACGTACCAGACCAATCCTCGATGAAGAACCGGAAAATACCACGACCAAAGAAGCCCCGGGTGATTTAAGGGGCAATATAGAAATGAATGAAATTCGTTTCAGGTACGATGAAGAGGGTCCGTACATTTTGAACGATCTTTCAATCAATATTAAAAGTGGCGAGTACATTGCACTGGTTGGCCCATCCGGTTCAGGTAAGTCCACCATTATTCGTCTGTTGCTTGGATTTAACGAAGCAAATTCCGGAGCCATTTACTTTGATGGACAGGACATGGCCCACCTGGATGCGCGCATGGTCAGAAAACGTATTGGAGTCGTGCTTCAGGATGGAAGCCTGGTGGCAGGTAATATTTTTTCGAATATTGTCGGGGCATCAACCACACTGACCATTGACGATGCCTGGAAAGCAGCCAGGGCAGCTGCATTTGACAAAGACATTGAAAACATGCCCATGGGCATGCACACCGTGGTAAGTGAATCCGGTGGCACCATTTCCGGTGGACAGCGACAACGACTCATGATAGCCCGCGCACTTGTACACAGGCCGAATATTTTGATTTTTGATGAAGCTACTTCGGCCCTTGACAACCACACACAGGGAATAGTCAGCGACAGCCTTGATCAACTCAATGTCACCAGGATCGTGGTGGCACACCGGTTAAGTACGATTCAAAACGCCGACACCATCTATTATTTGGAAGGTGGATCTATCCAGGAAAAGGGAAGTTTCAAAGAACTCATGGAATTAAAGGGAAAGTTCTACGAACTTGCACGTCGACAACTTGAATAACGAAGTGTTCAGATGTTGATTTGAATGGTGTTGTTCCAAGGCCTTTTACAATCGAAGAACTACTTGAAGCGCTGAATAAACAATACCCGAAATTCGAACCGAAGATGTAATGCGAATTGACCGCTATATGGTTAAAGGGGTCTGTTTATTATCCGAAATTGCTTCTTATTGGGTAGAAAGTGAAAGGATTATTCAACTTCAATGATCAGGAATTTGGAAACGGACCAGAATTTTTCCGGATTTTTTATCAACAAACGATCCATTTTCTTTTTAATACCAATCAGTTCGTACGATTCAGAAGGATGAGTGGTAATGATGGTGGCTTTTTTACCATTGAGTATCAGTTCTTTAAAGTCCAGCGTATTTACCTTTTTAAATAGATTCCTGTCAAAATCTTCGTTGACTTCCTTGTTTGCCAATAAGCCTGTGGTGTAAACAATGCCTTTTGACTTTAATTCATCCTTGGTTCCCATGACATACCATCCCGAGTACAGTCTTTCCTGGGCACTTTGTAAATTCTCCTGTGCTGCTTTAAGTTCTGAGGAAGCCGAAGAAAGTTTTTCCTGCATTTCCAAGTTTTCAGCTTCCTGGTAGACATAGTTTTCGAACAGCTCACTAAAATCGGAACTGATTTGTACCAATTCCCTTTTCATCGATTCTATCCCTTCATCTTCCGCACTATTCTCCGCATTCATTCCTTTTATGATATGTCCCAGTCCTGCTTTGTCCGCTTCTTCTTTGGTTACCGTATTTTCAAGGGCNNACTCAAAAGCTGACTAATGGAATCCATTTCAATCATAATGAGTTCTTTGTCTTCCTTTGAAAGCTTTTTCCTGTTGGCCAGTTCGTTTATCCGGGCTTTTTTGGATTCTATTTTAGAGAGATTTGACTCAATGTCACCGTAGATGACATGTATGCTGTTCATGACCGAATCACCGTGATTCAGCACTGAAAACAGCGAATCATTCTCTTTTTGAAGTTTTTCAAGTTTTGGATCAACGGAATTGCATGAAACCAATACCCCGACGGCTAATATCAGTACGGAAATCTTCATTTGGTTATTTTGAAACAAAATACCTCATTTTCATCTTTCTGCAAAATTATTTGTAAAAATCAAGTGCCATTTTCATGTCGCGTGTAACTTAGGTCACTTTTGGAACTTGGAAAGCATTGTTAACTTTGCTGCCAAACAATAGAAAATAACAGATGNNATGTTGAAGGATCAATAAACATTCCCATGCATGAGGTTGTACAACGAATCGATGAATTAAAATCACTTCCAAAACCGCTGATTCTTATTTGTCTTTCGGGTAACAGAAGTGGTCAGGTCATGCATTACCTCAGAAGCCTTGGAATGGAAGAGGTTTACAATGGAGGAGGTTGGTACGAAGTGAAAGAAATGAAAAATTCACCGGATAAAAGACAACAAATACGATAATGAGAGCACTACATATTTTTTTCGTTTCCATATTGAGTGTGCAGTTATTGGCCTGTGGCCCGGCTGCCGATAATGATCAGGTCAATCAAGACCAGATAACCCAAAATGTTTCTGCCGAGGAGTTTCATCGCTTGTATACCGAAAAGGGCGGTCAGATGCTCGACGTTCGGACAGCGGGGGAACTTGAATCCGGATACATTCCAAATGCTGTCAACATAGATTTCTACAGCAATTTATTTGAAGATAAACTAAAGGAACTTGACAAAACAAAACCGGTTTTTGTTTATTGTGCTGCAGGTGGTCGCAGCGGAAAAGCCATGCAAATGATGGCATCCATGAATTTTGCCGAGGTCTATAATTTGTCGGGAGGTTTCCCAACCTGGGAAGAAGCGGGATACGAAGTTCAAAAGTAACCCGGTTTCACACTGTTTAAGAGAATCCGGTAAATCTGATAGTTGCTTTCGTCGAAGCAGACGAAAACGACTTTTTTAATGTTAGATTTTTCCAAATAAGATTTGGTGGTTTGAATGGCTATCAGTGCTGCTTTTTCTTTTGGGAAACGATAAATTCCCGTGCTGATATTTGGAAAGGCAATACTTCTGATACCGTTTGAATCAGCAATACTCAGGCAGGAAAGATAAGCACTTTTCAGGAGAGCTTCCTCATTCGATTTCCCTCCATTCCAAACCGGTCCAACCGCATGAATGATGTATTTTGTCGGAAGATTGAATCCGGGTGTGATTTTAGCCTGACCGGTATCGCATCCTCCCAGCAATTTGCAGGCTTCGATTAACCGGGGCCCGGCTATTTCGTGAATGCGTCCGTCCACACCCCCGCCACCCATTAAGCTGGTGTTGGCCGCATTGACTATTGCGTCAACCTTTATGTCGGTAATATCTCCCTGTACGAGTTCTAATTTCACTTTATTAAATAAAAAAACAAGATAGCAAATTCGTGTTCCTTTTGCTCCCGAGATTGTATAATTTAGAGGCATATGAAACACCAACGTATAATAACAGTACTTTTTTGTCTGTTTGTTTTGGCTTTAAACGCGCAGGATACACCTGTCGCCACAACTGCTCAGGAAAGATTAAATGGGTTTGAGAAAAGAAAAGCGATCTCCGGCAATCACATCCTTCAAAACCTCGAATTTAAATCCATTGGACCGACCATTATGGGTGGACGGGTGACCGATGTTGAAGTGAATCCAAAGGACGCAGGGGAATTTTTCATCGCCTATGCCTCGGGTGGCCTTTGGAATACCAAAAACAACGGGCAGTCGTATTCTTCCCTGTTCGATCATGAAATGATTATGAGCATCGGTGATATTGCGGTTAACTGGAATACCGGTGAAATATGGGTTGGCACCGGCGAAAACAATTCAAGCCGGTCTTCCTACAGTGGGATCGGATTGTTTAAAAGCAACGATACCGGAAAAACCTGGNNACACATGGGTTTGCCTGAAAGTCATCACATAGGCCGCATCGTCTTTCATCCTGCCAATCCGGATGTTATTTACGTTGCCGCTCTGGGGCACCTTTATTCTTCAAACGTCGATCGGGGTGTTTATAAAAGTTCAGACGCCGGCAAGAGCTGGAAAAAGGTCCTTTTCATAGACGAGAACACAGGGGCCATAGATTTGATGATGGACCCTTCCAATCCGCAAATTCTCTATGCTGCCATGTGGTACAGAAAGAGAATGGCCTGGGACTTCACTGAATCAGGCAAAACAAGTGGAATTTACAAAAGCACCGATGGGGGTGAAAACTGGACGCATCTCACGGGAGAAAACAGTGGTTTCCCACGGGGAGATGGAGTGGGAAGAATAGGACTCGCCATGTCACATTCTGACGGAAACAAGATTTATGCCATGCTTGACAATCAGAGCAGGAGAGAAGAAGACCAAAAAAAGCAGGATTATTTGAAAGCCCGGGATTTTCAGGAAATGAGTGCAAGTGAGTTCCAGCAACTACCCAACAAGGACTTGGAGACCTATCTCAGGGAAAATGATTTTCCCGAAAAACTTACAGCCGATTCGGTGAAAAAGATGGTGAAGAACCTAACGATAAATCCATCGGATCTCTACCACTATGTGCAGGATGCCAATCAGCAGCTATTTGACACCGAGGTGAAGGGAGGAGAGATCTACATGTCCGAGAACGGCGGACAGACATGGACCAGAACCCATTCCAAATACCTCGATGATTTTGTGTTTACCTATGGATATTATTTTGGTCAGATTCGGTGTGCCGAATACGACGACAACAAATTGTACGTTACGGGGGTACCCTTGCTGATTTCAAAGGATGGAGGGAAAACCTTTGAATCCATAAACGGGAAAAATCAACATGTCGACCACCATGCACTTTGGGTAAATCCGGCCAAACAGGGACATTTGATCAACGGGAATGACGGTGGAATAAACATTTCGTACGATGACGGCAAACATTGGTTAAAAGTAAATTCTCCCCCGGTCGGCCAATTCTATTCGGTGAATGTGGATTGCGACAAACCCTACAATGTCTATGGCGGGTTGCAGGACAACGGGGTATGGGTTGGACCAAATTGGTATAAGGAAGGGGATGGATGGCAGGGAGTGGGCAAATATCCGTACAAGCACCTGTTGGGAGGTGACGGTTTTAAGGTTGAAATCGACAACAGGGACAATAGGACAATATATACGGGCTTTCAGTTTGGACATTACTATCGGTTTAACAAGAAAGGCGGAAGGCGTGTTGACATCACCCCAAGGCACAAGTTGGGAGACAAGCCATATCGTTTCAATTGGCAAACACCCATTTATCTATCCCGGCACAATCAGGATATCTTTTACATCGGATCAAACCGCTTTCATCGGTCCCTCAGTAAAGGGGACAATTATGATCTCACCTCACCGGATTTGACCCTTGGCGGGAAAAAAGGCGATGTGGCGTTCGGAACCATAACCTGCATCCACGAATCTCCCCTTCGATTTGGCTTGATTTATGTAGGAACGGATGATGGTCTGGTGCACAAATCAAGGGATGTTGGTTACACATGGGAGTCCCTGAACAACGGACTTCCCGAAAATATGTGGGTCACCTGTGTACAGGCATCTGCCCACGATACTTCACGGGTTTACCTTTCACTGAACGCATACCGCTGGGATAATTTTGAGGCCCTGGTATACCGGTCGGATGACGAGGGAAAGACATGGAATCGAATCGGGACAGATTTACCCTCAGAACCGGTAAATGTGATAAAGGAAGATCCCGGGAATGAGAATCTGCTGTATGTCGGAACCGATCATGGCTTGTATATTTCCCTCGACAGGGGTGCACATTTTATGTTCATGGAAAAAGGAATTCCCGCGGTCTCGGTACATGATCTGGTTGTTCAACCCGAGCAAAATGACCTGATTGTCGGCACACATGGCCGGTCAATCTACAAAGCGGACGTTTCGCAGGTACAATTGTTGAACGCCGAGATTCAGGGTAAAGGCATCCATTTGTTCAAAATTCCGTCTATAACCTACAACAAGAACTGGGGTAAAAAATGGAACAATTGGCAGGAAGAAAATCCGCCCAAAATCACCATTCCGATGTATGTGAAAGAAGAGGGACTGTTTGCTTTTAATGTAAATACAAGCGATGGCACGCTGATTTATACAAAAGAGGACAAACTGGCAAAAGGCCTGAATTTTATCGTATACAATTTAAACATAAATGAAGACAGGAAAGAAGCGTATATTAAATACCTCAATAAGAACGCAAAGGAAAAAACCGAACTGAATATTGCAGACGACCAAAACTATTACCTTAAACCGGGGAAGTACACGCTTAGCTGGTACAACAAGGATAAAAATCTAAAAACAAATGGAGAACTTACAATTAAGGAAGATGATAAAAAATAACTCAAAACGTACATTCGCGATTGTTTTTGCAGTATTGATGATGCTAAGTCTGAATGTAAGCGCCCAGTGTTTCATTAAATCCACCGAGCAGGATCAGGGGTATGTGACGTATTACATGGACCCTGAGCTGATTGCTCAGAACAATGAATTTGGTATCGCTTTATCGGTCCAAATGGTAGGGGATAAGCACTATCTGGCACTTACCTATCAGTTTGCCAAAACGGCCCAGCCTGTCGAAGAAAAGGTTGGACTTGAACTGGCCAGTGGCTATATCATTGAACTCGGCATGTACACCATGGAAGTTGGAAGCGCAGGTGGGGTCGAACTGTGCATGGCTGTTTTCTTCATCGATGACGTCCAGATTCCTTTTCTAAAAGGTTCCAATTTGAAAAAGGTGATTTTCAGAACCCAGGATAACATCAAACATGAAATGATGGTGTCCTCAAATGCAGACGCACTTAAACGTCAGCTGATTTGCTTTAAAAAGTAAGCTATTCCTGACCTTCTTCTACCTCTCCGTCTTCGTCATCGAGGTCCACATCAATCTTGATTTCTTTGGTGACGCCACCTTTTTTTATGCACATTTTTTTGTGCATTCCGCCTTCCTGCCAGTTGCCATGACCATGGCCACCCATGGTGCAGGAACTTTTACAAGATTTATGCTGACAATCTGAACCCATATGAGCACCACCCATGGCACCTTTGGAACATTCAGCCATGTGGCCGCAATTTCCTGCTGCTTGAGACATGTGACATGAATTCTGTCCGCGGTGATGACATGATTTAACAATACCTCCCATAATGGAACCCAAGAACATTAAAATTCCAAGACTCAGGGTGGCGTAAGAGGCGAATACATATCCTTTTGGAAGCTCTTCTTTTTTTGTTTTCGCCAGTAAAGCCAAAGAAGCCAGAACAACCAGCAGGGAAAGAGATAATGCAACAACTATAATCATGATATCCGGTTTAAAAGTTGATCAAACTTACTTAAAAATCGGGGAATCGGGGAACTTGATTCCTGATTACTCATACGCACAGGTCATGCGCGCTTGGCCATCATGAATCTCCCTTCGGTCGATTTCCTGATT
>DNDT01000069.1 GCA_003487525.1 Flavobacteriales bacterium | reverse complement strand
CCGATGGCAATAAAAAATATGCTTTTATTGGCTCGTGACGTTGTAAAATCTAAATTATCAGAGCAAATTAAAGCCTTGTTTAATTAATTATTACTTTCATCGCATGAAAAAAACCGCAGCCATTACTGCTGTTGGGGGTTATACACCGGACTACATCCTTGACAACCAAGAATTAATGAAAATGGTTGATACCACGGATGAGTGGATAACAACCAGAACGGGAATTAATGAAAGAAGAATTCTTAAAGGCGAGGGTCTGGGTACTTCTGATATAGCCGTGGAAGCTGTTAAGGATTTGCTCAATCAGCGAGGCATTGGCCCGGAGGAGATTGATCTGTTGATTTGCGCAACTGTCACTCCTGATCTGGTTTTCCCAGCAACCGCCAATATCATTTGCGATAAAGTTGGTGCGGTAAACGCTTTTGGATACGATATCAATGCGGCCTGTTCGGGTTTTATTTTTGCCCTGACAACGGCAGCCAAATACGTTGAAAGCGGCACGCATAAAAAAGTTGTTGTGGTCGGTGCCGATAAAATGTCGTCCATTGTGGATTATACGGATAGGACGACATGTATTATTTTTGGAGACGGCGGAGGAGCAGTTCTTCTTGAGGAAAATGAAGATGGTCTTGGAATAGTGGATTCAATTCACAAGAGTGACGGTTCGGGCAAAGTCTTTTTGCACCAAAAGGCAGGAGGCAGTGTTAAACCGGCGTCCATACAGACCGTTACCGATCGGGAACACTTTGTTTACCAGGAAGGCAAATCCGTATTTAAATTTGCGGTGACGAATATGGCAGATGTTTCCTTTGAGATAATGGAACGAAACAACCTGAAAGGTGATGATATTGCGTATTTGGTTCCGCATCAGGCAAATAAGAGAATTATTGATGCAACTGCCAAGCGCATGGGCATCGGTGAAGAAAAAGTCATGTTGAATATTCAGCGTTACGGCAATACTACAAATGGCACCATACCACTTTGTCTGTGGGAATGGCAGGATAAATTGCATAAAGGAGACAAAATCATTTTGGCTGCCTTTGGCGGTGGATTCACCTGGGGATCTATCTATATAAAATGGGCTTTAAACTAAATAATCAAACCTAAAATGGGTCACATGAAACTTAATGAAATTCAAGATCTTATAAAATTTGTTGCTAAATCCGGTGTTAGTGAGGTGGAGTTGGAAACGGATGGCGTTAAACTTGTAATTAAGACCGGAGGATTAAAACGTAACTTAAGAGACCACTTTGAACAGCCGGGAGCTCCTGTCATGATTCAGACTCCTGTACATCCCGTACATACGGCTGCTCCTGCTCCCGCAGCAGCATCTCCGGTTTCGGAAACACCTGCTGCGGCGTCTAAACCTGCAGAACAGGATAATAATTATGTTACAATCAAGTCGCCAATGATTGGCACCTTCTACAGAAAGTCGGCTCCTGAAAAGCCTGCATTCGTCAATGTAGGGGATGAAGTAAATGAAGGANNTGAAGGAAGCGTATTGTGCATTATCGAAGCGATGAAACTCTTTAATGAGATAGAATCAGAAGTTTCTGGAAAAGTTGTCAAGGTTCTGGTTGAAGACAATACTCCAGTTGAATACGATCAGCCACTTTTCTTAATCGAACCAAGAAAGTAAAAGTCATTCATTCGTTTCAATAATTGAATTTGCACCAATGTTTAAAAAAATTCTAATAGCCAACAGAGGGGAAATAGCACTGAGGATTATACGAACGTGCAAGGAAATGGGGGTGAAGACGGTTGCGGTATATTCGACTGCCGATGCAGACAGTCTTCATGTCAGATTTGCGGATGAAGCAGTTTGTATCGGTCCTCCGTCCAGTTCGGAATCTTACCTGAAGATGTCGAATGTTATGGCTGCAGCGGAAATCACAAATGCCGATGCCATTCATCCCGGATATGGATTTCTAGCTGAAAATGCCAAATTCTCAAAGATTTGTGCCGAGAACAACATCAAATTTATCGGGGCAAGCCCTGAAATGATAGATGCCATGGGGGATAAGGCGTCAGCCAAACAAACCATGATAGCGGCCGGCGTTCCTACGGTTCCGGGGTCAGATGGAATCATTGAAGACTTAAAACTTGCAAAAAAGACAGCAGATACAATAGGATATCCTGTTATGATCAAAGCTACCGCCGGTGGCGGGGGAAAAGGAATGCGCCTGATTTGGAAGGCTGCTGATTTTGAGGAATCCTGGAATTCGGCACGTCAGGAGGCAAAAGCGGCATTCGGAAATGACGCCATGTATATTGAAAAGTTCGTTGAAGATCCCAGACATATCGAGATTCAAATCATCGCAGACCAATACGGAAGAGTTAGTCATTTATCCGAAAGAGATTGTTCCATTCAGCGAAGGCATCAGAAACTGGTAGAGGAAACCCCTTCTCCTTTTATGACCAAAAAACTGCGCGCTGAAATGGGAAAAGCGGCGATTAAAGCAGCAAAAGCATGTAATTATGAAGGTGTTGGAACCGTTGAATTTCTGGTGGACAAGAACCGCAATTTCTACTTTATGGAAATGAATACAAGGATCCAGGTGGAACACCCGATCACGGAAGAAGTAATCAATTACGACCTCATCAGAGAACAGATTAAAGTTGCCGCCGGAATTGAGATTACGGGAAATAACTACGAACCGGAACGATATTCGATTGAATGCAGAATTAATGCGGAAGATCCAAGGAAAGGTTTCCGTCCCAGTCCCGGAACAATTACAAATTTTCATTCACCGGGTGGTCACGGGGTTCGGGTTGATACCCACGTTTATGCGAGTTATACCATACCTCCGTACTACGATTCAATGATCGCCAAGTTGATTACGGTCGCCCTCACCAGGGAAGAAGCCATCATGAAAATGGAGCGGGCTCTGGATGAATTTGTCATTGAAGGCATTGTGACTACAATTCCGTTTCATCAAAAGCTGATGAAAGACGAAAACTTCAGGAAAGGAAAGTACACGACCAAATTCCTTGAAGGCTGGAAATTCGATTGATTAGCTGATATTTTTACTCAGTTCCTGACAGAATTCGTCAATCATATCTCTGGTTGTTCTGAACGAATTCAGGATTTCTTCACGTGTACCCCTTGTCTTGGCGGGATCCGGAAAATTACGGTGAATCACGGATGAAGCCGGAAAATAGGGGCACTTCTCTTTTGCGTTGTCACATACGGTAAGCAGGTGACTGAAAGGTATTTGAGGGAGTTCATCAATGGTACCGGAAGTGTGTCCGGAAATATCAATCCCTATTTCTTTCATGACATCGACCGCCAATGGGTTTACTCCATGGGCCTCTATTCCCGCACTGAAAACCTTGAAATCACTTTTCAGGTATTTTCTCAGGAAACCTTCAGCCATTTGACTTCTGCACGAATTTCCGGTACATAAAACAAGAATATTTTTCATCGTTTCTTTCTAAGATTGTGCCTGAGTTTTGTAATACCTTTTCTTTAACCAAAAAGCTACGCGCACCAGCAGTATGAGTGCCGGTACCTCGACCAAAGGACCTACCACCCCTGCAAATGCCTGACCAGAATTTAAACCGAACACGGCTATTGCCACCGCAATCGCCAATTCAAAATTGTTTCCGGCTGCGGTAAATGAAATGGAGGCATTTTTATCGTAATCGGCGTTCATGATTTTGCTTAGCAAGAATCCAACAAAGAACATTATCACGAAATATATCAGTAATGGAATGGCTATTCGCAACACATGAACCGGTACTTCCACAATTAATTCACCTTTCAGTGAAAACATAATTACAATGGTAAACAGCAATGCGATCAGTGTAATTGGGGAGATAGTGGGAATAAATTTTGAATTGTACCATTCTTCCCCCTTTAATCCTACGAGTAGGAATCTGCTTAACATTCCCGCCAGAAAAGGAATTCCGAGGTAAATCATTACGCTCTCGGCAATGGTTCCGATTGAAATGTCCACAATGGCTCCGTCAAAACCAAACACGGGTGGGAGTTTTGTGATAAATATCCATGCGTAAAAACTGTAGGCGAAAACCTGGAATACACTGTTTAATGCGACCAGGCCGGCACCGTATTCGCTGCTTCCGTCCGCCAGATCATTCCACACCAGAACCATGGCAATGCACCGGGCCAGCCCGATCAAAATCACACCGACCATATATTCGGGAAAATCCTTAAGAAACACGATGGCAAGCACGAACATTAATACCGGACCAATCACCCAGTTTAAAAGCAGAGATACTGACAGGATCCTGAAATCCAAAAAGACCTTTGGCAGGAGCTTGTAGTTGACCTTTGCCAGGGGTGGATACATCATTAATATGAGGCCAATCGCTATTGGCACATTGGTAGAGCCACTGTTGAAGGAATTTAGAAACGACGAACTGTACGGAAAAACATAACCAATCAAAACGCCCGCGGCCATTGCGAGAAAGATCCAAAGCGTTAGATTCTTGTCCAGAAAGCTAAGTTTTTTCATGTAGTTGACCGGGATTTAAAAGGACGAGTTGGAATGGTTTTTCTTAACAGCAAGATCCGCCGGGAGTGCAATTATCCTGAAGTTCACTTAGTTT
>DNDT01000145.1 GCA_003487525.1 Flavobacteriales bacterium | reverse complement strand
AATCGTTAAACCGTTAAATCGTAAAATCGTAAAATCGTAAAATTCTGGAATCAATTTCCCATTTCCGAAATAAACTTGACCCTCATCAAACGTAGTTCTTCTTCGCTGTATACGTCGTCAAATTCAGAAAGAAATTCGTCCATGCTGTCGGTCTTCATCTCTCTTAAATAGTCAAATATTTCTTCCTGATATTCGACGTCCAGCAATTGATCGATGATATAGTCAACATTCACTTTGGTTCCGCTGGAAACAATGCTTTCAATTTCGTTTAATATGTCGTTTACTTCCTTTCCTTTTGCCTTGGCAATGTCTTCGAGTGGCATTTTTTGATCCAGTCGAGTGATCACGAATACCTTAAGTCCGGATTTATTCACGACTGATTTCACCACCATGTCGTCGGGACGTTCAATTTCATTTTCTTCAACGTACGCTCTGATGGTATCGATGAATTCAGTACCGAATTTCTGAGCCTTACCCGATCCAACACCCGAAATATTGATTAGTTCCTCCATGTTTATCGGATAACGGGTGGACATTTCCTCAATTGAAGGTTCCTGAAAAATAACATAGGGAGGAAGGTTGTTTTCCTTGGCAATCTTCTTGTTCAGGTCTTTCAGAATGTTAAACAGTTCCTGGTCGGTGGCACCACCGCCTCCTTTCTGACGCGAGATAATATCGTCATCATCCGATTCGTCGTATTTATGGGCGCGAACGAGCATGATGGGATGTGGGTCGTTCATGAAAGCACGTCCTTTTTCGCTGATTTTCAAGACACCGTAATTTTCAATCTCCTTGATTACCAAGCCATTAATAATAGATTGTCTGATGACTGCTTCCCAAAACTTATTGTCCTTGTCTTCTTCTTTGTTTGCTCCAAAAAGCGGATGGTCAATGTGTTTGAAGGTCTTTACATCTGCGGTTTCATTTCCGGATAAAAAATTAGCCATGTACTTTGCCCGGAAGATTTCCTTTAGCTCGGAAACTGAGTTTAACAAAGCAAGAACGTCTTCCTGTCCATCGAATTTTTCCTTGGGGTTCAGGCAATTGTCACAGTTTCCGCAGTTGTCCTCATGGTAATCTTCACCAAAATAATGAAGCAATTGCTTTCTTCTGCAAACGGCAGTCTCGGCATAAGACACTGTTTCAAAGATGAGCTGCTTTCCTATTTCCTGTTCAGAAACCGGTTTGTTGTTGAGAAATTTTTCCAGCTTTTCAATGTCCTTATAGCTGTAAAAAGCCAGGCATTTTCCTTCACCTCCGTCCCTGCCTGCACGACCGGTTTCCTGGTAATAACCCTCCAGACTTTTTGGAATATCGTGATGAATGACATATCGTACATCGGGTTTGTCGATGCCCATTCCAAAGGCAATGGTTGCGACGATTACGTCCGCGTCCTCCATGAGAAACATGTCCTGGTGCTTGGACCGCGTGGACGCATCCATTCCGGCATGGTAAGGAAGTGCCTTGATTCCGTTTACCTGAAGGGTCTCGGCCAATTCCTCCACTTTTTTTCTGCTCAGGCAATACACAATCCCCGATTTCCCGGCATTCTTTTTAATGAACTTTATTATTTCGGCATTTACGTTGTTTTTGGGACGTACTTCGTAATAGAGGTTCGGTCTGTTAAACGAGGCCTTAAAGACTCCGGCCTGCAGCATACCGAGATTTTTTTGAATGTCCTGCTGAACTTTCGGAGTGGCCGTGGCAGTCAGTGCAATAATCGGAACTCGGTCGATGGCTTCGATAATATCCCTCAATCTCCTGTATTCCGGCCTGAAATCATGTCCCCATTCGGAAATACAGTGTGCTTCGTCAATGGCAAAAAAGGAAATATCAATTTTTTTAAAGAAGTCGATGTTCTCCTGTTTGGTCAATGATTCCGGAGCGACATAAAGCAGTTTTGTCTTGCCGGTGCTGATGTCATCTCTTACTCGATTGATCTCTGTTTTTGTCAGGGATGAATTCAGGAAATGTGCAATGCCCTGATGTTCCGAGAAACCCCGTATGGCGTCCACCTGATTCTTCATGAGAGCGATCAGGGGAGATACAACAATACCTACTCCCTCACACATCAGTGCGGGCAACTGATAACACATGGATTTGCCACCCCCTGTCGGCATGATCACAAATACATCCTTCCCCGAAAGCAATGTTTCAATGATAGCTTCCTGTTCACCTTTGAAGTGGTTGAACCCGAAAAAAGTTTTAAGGTAGTCAACAGGGGATTCTTTAACGCTAGCGGTAATTTTCGCCACCCTTTATTTCCTTTAGATTGTGAATACAATATACAATATTCCTTCTAAAGTTTTATTCTTTTGGAGCAATTATATTACTTGTTTTTTAGCGATTGGGCCCACTTAAGATTGTTTTTGGCCAATTTGAATTCGGGGTCGAGTGCAAGCGCATTATTTAAAGCCTCAATAGCCTCATCAATTTTCTTCAACTGGATATTTGCTATTCCAATGTTATTGTAAGCTTCTTTGAGTTTGGGATTTAATTCCAGGGCTTTGATACAGGCATGTATGCACTGTTCGTATAATTTCTGATTGTAAAGTTCCAGACTAAGATTTATGTAGTCATTGGCCGAAAGGTTTTTAACGGATTTATTGTCAGAGGGGGTTACCACGGAATTTGATGTTTTCTCGCGCATGGATCGGTAGAAAGAATTGAGTTTTGCATGACCCGGGCTTATTTCAAGTCCTTTTTTTGCCCAATCCAAGGCCTCAAAAGTTCTGTTTTTTGACCATAAAAATCGGGCGTAATAATAATATGCCTCAACATTGCTTTTATCATACTGAATCGAATTCAAGTGATAGCGCTCGGCTTCCTCGGGATTGCCCATGGCATCTTTTAATATGCCGAGATTAATGTGCAAATAGGAATAAGTCGGAAGCAATTTCAACGCCCTCTCGAAATAATCGAGGGTTTCAGGGTATTGGCCCTTGCTCATTAAACTCAAACCGTAATTCATCAATCCTCTTCCATTGTTCGGGCTTTTTTCGGCAACGTCTTTCCAGAGTGTTTCAGACGAATTCCACACCAGATTCCGATTATGTGTTCCAACAGCGTGTCCCATTAAAATGGAAGTTAAGATCAGCAAGGTCGAAACGCTCAAAAGGGTTGATTTTAAAAGCTTGTCTTTGTACCTTATTGCAATCAGCGAAATGGACCAGGACACCGAAATCACCAATCCGATATATGGGAGAAAAGTCCGGTGATCATTCGATATTTGCCCAAGAGGATGAAAGGTAGAGGTGGGAAACAATGAAATGAAAAACCATAAAATGCCAAATGAAATAGGTCTTGTTTCTTTTTTGTTCGATGTTTTAAATGCGATAAAGAAGAGGACCAGAATGATCGTCAGTCCGAGGAGTTTTTTTACGTTAAAAAGTCCATGAATAAGTTTTATATCCGGGTCCGCACTTAAGTTAACCGGTAAAATGAAATTACCGATGTAGTGTGCAATTACATACCACTGCGTGCTGAAATAGTCCCAACGGGATGTTGACATAGGCCGAAGAAGGTTTGCACTGAGCCCCTTGGTCATTATTATTTGATTCACATAAAAAATACCGATACCCAGAACAATAGCAGGGAATGTTTTTTTCAGCACTCTCAAAAGACCGGTCCTGTTTCGCAAAAGCAGTCCATCGGATAAAGTGAGGTTTTCTTCAAAGAAATAGATATACATGAACAAAAGGGGTACAGCCACAACACCAACCTGCTTTGTATAGATTCCGACAATCATTGGAATCAGATAGAGCATGGTTCTTCTTGAAAATGCGTTCTGATACATGAACAGTGTTGCAACGATGCAGAGTGTCGAAAATGAATCCGATCGCGCAATTATATAATTGATGGTTTCAGCATTTGCCGCATGGAATCCATAAAATGCCACCGCGAACAGAGTAAAAAAAGGAACCCATGAATCCGCAATGCTCAAGGTGAATATTCGGAAAATGAAAAAGTAGAGAAGAACGACCAACAAAATGTAGGAGGTAAAAATAGACACGTGAAACCAAAAAGGATCCAGGCCTCCCAAACGGTAATCAATTGCATTAAGTACCGCTACCACCGGTCTGTATGACCTGTTGTTCAGATTTGTGCTCATCATCGAATTATCCTTGAAAAATCCCGGGATGTTCGATAAATCCTGTATGTACGTATTTTGAACGATTGTATGAAAATCGTCGAATTGAAAGCCGTTGTGAAAGTGATTCGAATAACTGGTAAAAAGGGCGATTGAAAAGAAAAGTACCAGTCCCCAAAAAAGAATTTTAGCGGGTCTCAGTAACTCTTGAATTTTTTCCATAATTCGATAAAAGAGATCGTTTTGAAGTGTTCAATGTTAGTCAAAAAACTGTAAATGCCTAGTATCAGAGCGATGATGAAAGCGGTTGCCCTGATAAACAGGGCAATTAGAATTCCTTCGCTCATCATCCCACCCATTAGTTGAACACTTGCTCCGGAAATCAACTCCTGTACTCCCAAATTACCGGGAATAATTCTGGCAATAACTGATAACCTCAAAATAAAGGCCAGCAGAATAATTGAGATCATATTCATGTTTATTTCAAAGCTGATCACAATCCAGTAGACCCAAAAAACATAAACGGCAATGCTCAGGCAAATGGATATTAATATCGATACGGTTGCTTTCGCGTCTTTCAACAAGGCGTTGAATTCCAATACCGAATTCAAGTACATTTTGTTTAAACCGTTCAATGGTCCCATGTTTACCGACAGCAGTCTTTTTGATANNACCGCGTCCTGCCCGGTCATTGTAAAACTCAGATACAAACCAAAAAGACCCGCAACCGAAACACTTAATAAAAAAGTAAACAGACCAATGGAAAAACCCTGAATTAGTTGAATGGCGTATTTTGTTTTTATGTAAAACATGGAATATACGAGACCTCCCCTGAACGGGAGGAGATAGCTCCAAAGGTTCATTGAAGCTGGAAGTACCAGCAGGTCAAGTATATCTATGGAGGTGCCTGAATTTCGCTTAATCAGGTAATACAATTGCCACCCGTTAATGATAAATAGAATACATGAAATCCCTAGTGAAACAGCAAAATCAAACAACTGAACCTGTCCGATCAGGGTAAAAAACTGGGCGTCCCGTGAAAGAATGTATCCTATCCAGACGAACAACAGGACGGATATTATATAGGGAAGTGTATTTTTTACCTTCATAAGGGTGAATGTGATTTTAGTTTTTAATACAAACCAAAAGCAGTCTGGCCCTGAAAACCTTTCCCAGCAGTGGGATAAAGGACAGCGCATGAAGATACTTTAAAACATTATAGTGCGCAATGTAGGTGACCTGAATCGTATTAAAACCGCATCTTGAAAGCAATCTTTTGTTCTCTTCGAAATTCCTGACACCTATGTGCTGTTCCTGTTGTTTCATCAGGCCTTTGTTTTTCAACCATTCGATAAAAAAACCGCCGTTGGGTGTGTGAAACACAAGCCGTCCATTGGGTTTAATTGTTTCGAATACTGCCCTGTAAATTCGTTCAAAGTCTTCGTCGTACAGGTGTTCTGAAAAGTCAAGTGTAAAAGCCGTATCGAACGTGTTTTGATGGTCTTTCGCAAAATCGACAATATCCCGATTGACCAGCTTCGGACTAATATTGAACGAAGTATGATTTAGTTTTTCTTCAAAAGACTTGATAAACTCGGTAGAAAAATCCACACCGGTGTACGATTGAACCTTATCGTGTATTTCTTCGAACAACAAACCATTTCCGCAACCGTAATCGCATACAACTTCTTGTTCATTCAATTTAATATGACCAAGAATGCCCCTGATACGGTTTTTGTTTGCCTCCCTGTTTTGATTGAAGTGATCCACATATTCCTCGGCATGCAGCTTTTTTAATTCTTCGGTATTCAATTGTTTTTTACTCATTTGCGTCGCGTGGAAT
>DNDT01000077.1 GCA_003487525.1 Flavobacteriales bacterium | reverse complement strand
CCTGATCTCATAATTAACTCGATTCGATTCTTTTAATAAAAGCATTGAGGACTTTTTCGTACAATGCGGTTCCCAACAACTTATCCTCGACACCATAATCGATGTTCGGATTGTCGTTCACTTCTATTACCGTTGGTCCGCTTTCCAGATCTTTGATGTCAATTCCATACAATCCGTCTCCGACCAGCTTGGCTGATCGAACGGCCAATTGAACAACCTTGGAAGGAACCTCTTCTATGGGAATTGTCGCGAAGTTTCCTTCTGTATCCCTTTTCTTCGCTGACCAGTTGTAAATCTGCCAGTGCCCGCGGGCCATGAAATACTTACAGGCATAAATTGGTTCACCATCCAGAATACCGATACGCCAATCGAAATCGGTGTATACATATTCCTGGCAAATAAGTAAATCGGATACCTTTAACATGCTCTGGCATATCTCATAAAATTTTTCTTTTGTCTCTGCCTTTTTAACCCCAAAAGAGAAACTGCTGTCGGGCAACTTAAGCACACAAGGCAGTCCAATGCTCTCCAGTGCCAGATCCTTGCTGTCCTTTTGAAATATGTAACATTTTGGAGTCGGTATATTGGCCGCAATCATGGCCTCCGTCATAAAGACTTTGTTGCTGCATTTAAGAATGGAATCGGGATAGTCTACCAGCGCAATTCCGAGTGACTGTGACTTTCTTGAAAAACGGTAGCTTTCATTCCGCACATGGGTATTCATTCGGATAAAAAGTGCGTCAAACGCAGGCAAACGGTTGAAATCCTTCGGTGAGATTATTTCGGCGTCAATCTTTAGTTTATCCGCAACCGCAATGAATTTTTCAAGTGCTTTTTTGTTCGATGGCGGAGCTTCATCTCCATCTTTCACAAGAATGGCCATCGAATACTTGTTCGGCTTCAAAACCGAACTATCATATCTCTTTTTATCAAAATAGTCGCTTGCGAATTTCCTGACATACACAAGGTGACTTTCCGGAATTTCTATCGTGGATATGATTCGTGCGCTGTGAACCTTCCATTTGTCGTTTTTAACAAATTTTACCCGGAAATAAGGCACCTGAAAGAACCGGTGAAAGGCCTGGCTCAGTTCTTTGTACTTGCCTGCCAGATTCTGTCCGAAATAGATGCTCAGGGTGAATTCTTTGGACTTAATGTCCTTTAGGCTTTTCTGAATCAAATCGAAGTTCTCCTCATGTACGAGTTTTGCCAGCGCCCTGGCACTGAAATCGAGTATGTTTTTTACCGATGGTATAGGCCTGTGCCCACGCGCTTCGGCCAAAAGAGAGATATAATACCCCTTTGACTGGTAGGTATAATTGTCACAAAGGTTAAACAGGCGAACCTGTTTCATATTGATGAATTCGGCTTTGTTCAAATAGTCCTTCGTTGAAATAACTTTGACATGTTCTATGTTAAAGTGAAGTTTCTCCGGGTCGTTGCAAACAATTATTTTATTCATTCAATTGGACTTGTGTTAATTACCAGAATATTGGCGTCATAGGTTACCACACCGAGTAAAATGGAATTTATAAGGCGCTGTATTTCAATCGAATAGTACCTGTTTTTGTGTAAATTATCTGTGTACGGATCTGCGACCAGTACCTTATGATCTTCGTTAAATCCATGTAAGACAATGAAGTGTCCGGTGGGCACTCCTTTGACATCGTCGTACACCGTTTTATCTCCGATGCTGTATTCGCGTTTGTCGTCATACAAGTAAGTGGCGCTCACTCCTGTCAACAACGGGAGTTTTCGTTTAAAATACTTTTTCAGCAAAGAAGGTGTGAGCAATTCAAATGAAAGTTCACCTCCAAGATTCAAATACTTGATATAGGCTTTAATGGCTGTTCTCAGTTTTCCGTTCTTTTTAAGCTCATATTGTTCCTTCAACTTCTCGATAAGCGCTTTTTTGCCGAGGTGCTTCCAAGAAGGGTCGAAAACCAACAGGTTATAGGTTATAATACGTGTATGAAACCCCCTCTTCAATGCATCAATTCCGAGAAAAACAGCCAGTGTCCCCCCATTTTCCAGGTTTCTGACTTCACTGATAAGATCACCGAGGGGGATTTCGTAATCAAAATAATTATACACCGCATGCAGGCATGTAGGGCCGCATGTGATGTCGTCGGGCTGAGCTTTGATCTTTATCTGAATCACGGGTACAAAATTGAATTAAGTTCTGATATGTTGTACGCAACTCGACATATTTGTGCAAGAATATTTATTGACAATATTCAAGGACCCAAATTGTTAAGATTTATTTTGGGGCGCCGGTCTAAAATTCGAATTAGTAAATAACTTTGATCAAGTTCATATCCTATGTGCAGATTTGTAGCGTATATCGGCAAACCCATGTTAATGGACGAGCTGATCATCAAGCCAAAAAACAGTTTAATCAACCAGAGCGTCCAGGCCAGTGAGATGGAAGAGCCATTGAATGGCGACGGTTTTGGTATAGCATGGTACAACCATGACATTCATCCGGAACCCGGCTTGTTTGTGTCTGTGAGACCGGCCTGGAATGATGTGAACCTGCAATACCTTGCTAAAAAGATAAAATCCAATTGTTTCTTTGCGCATGTCAGGGCCGCCAGTACCGGCTGGGTTTCCGAAGTAAATTGCCATCCTTTTCATCACGAAAACATGACATTCATGCACAATGGACAGATCGGAGGCTTCAAACACCTGAAGAGACAAATTCAGAATGAACTCAATGAAGAATTATTCAGCTGGATAAAAGGTCAGACCGATTCAGAACATTTTTTTGCTCTTTTCCTGCATTTTTGGGGCAAGCAGAAAAGAGAGGGCACTGCCTATGAAATGGCAGACGTCCTGAATGAAACCATCTCCTACCTTGTGAAATTATCCGGTCAGCAAAAAATAAGCGAAAAACAGTACATCAACGTCGTGCTTACCGACGGTAAAAGAAT
>DNDT01000235.1 GCA_003487525.1 Flavobacteriales bacterium | reverse complement strand
AAACGAATTATCTGCCATTTTTTATTTTAAAAGTAAGATAAATTAGCCGGGAAAAGACAAAGGAACTTGCCCTGTGTCATCATTCTTTACATTTGTCCCGATGGCCAAAAACTTGAAAACTTCAGCCGGCGAAAAAACGTGTTATCACTGCGGTGATTTATGCCGTGGAGGATCGGTTCATTTCGACGAGAAACTGTTCTGTTGCCAGGGCTGCAAAACAGTGTATGAAATTCTGAACTCGAATGATTTATCGGAATATTATGCCATTGAAAACGAGCCCGGAACCAAAGAGGGAATCGATGAAATATTTTCCGATTTTGCCTTTTTGGACATTGACGAAATAAAACAGCAGGTACTGAGTTTTTCCGATGATCAAAATGAAGCGGTTACGGTAAACGTCCCGGCCATTCACTGCAGTTCCTGCATATGGCTGCTCGAAAGACTCAACAAGGTCAATCCGGGAGTGACCCGTTCGGAAGTAAATTTTTTAAAGAAAGAAGTATCAGTCACCTATAAAAAGAATGAGCTATCGCTTAGAAAACTGGCCGAATTACTTCACGCTATCGGCTACCGGCCGAACATTGTGTTAAACGAAGCCGACGAGAAAAAGGCAGATAGAAAACGAGACCTTGGTTTTATTGCCCGCCTCGGCATTTCCGGATTTGCATTTGGCAACATTATGCTCCTGAGTTTCCCCGAGTATTTTGAAGAGGGCATGTACCTGGACAAATCCTTTGGCAGCTTTTTCGGGTACATCAACCTGCTTCTGGCCACCCCGGTTTTTTTCTATTGTGCATCTCCATATTATAGCTCTGCCTGGAAAGGGCTAAAGCATAAGTTTCTGAACATCGATGTTCCGATTTCGCTTGGGATCATTGTCCTTTTTACCAGAAGCACGTATGAAATTTTAGCGCACAGTGGAGCGGGATACATGGACTCCCTGACGGGACTGGTCTTCTTTTTATTGGTTGGAAGGTGGTTTCAAAACCGGACGTACCGGGCCCTGTCATTCGAAAAAGACTACAAACATTATTTTCCACTGGGCGTGACCAGAATAAACACGGGGAAGAGAGAGACCGTTCTTCTCAAAGATGTGGAGAAAGGAGACCGCTTGCTGATCAGGAGCGGAGAGCTGATTCCGGCGGATTCCATCCTGGTAAAAGGATTGGCGCGGATCGATTACAGCTTTGTCACCGGAGAAGCCGAACCGGTTTCCGTAAATACCGGAGAATTGCTGTATGCCGGCGGGCGCCAGACAGGAGAACAGATCGAGGTCGAATTAAACAAGTCCTTTTCACAGAGCTATTTGATGCAATTGTGGAAATACGAGGACAAGGCAGGAGCCAAAAACAAGAATCTTGCACAACTGGTGGACAGGGTTTCGCAGTATTTCACTTTCATTGTCCTTGCTATTGCGCTTGCTTCGGGAATCTATTGGTGGATTTACGATCCTTCCTTGATGATTCATGCAATAAGTTCCGTGCTCATCATCGCCTGCCCTTGCGCATTGGCCTTGTCCATTCCATTTACCTATGGCAACGGGCTGAAACTTTTGGAGAAAGCGGGAATTTACTTGAAAGACGCCATTTACATTGAACGCTTATCTCAGGTAAACCACGTGGTTTTTGACAAAACAGGGACGATAACTTCGCAAAAAAACAAGGCCATTATGTTTGAAGGACAGGAGCTCACCGAAAATGAACGCTCCGCCGTCAAATCTCTTACTGCACAATCCGGGCATCCATTGAGCAGGGCGATCTACGATTTTCTGATCACTCAAGAAGAAACGGAGGTAGAAAACTTTAACGAAGAACACGGAAAAGGATTGACGGGGAAAGTAAGCGGTTTTGGCATAAAGATTGGCTCAGCAGAATTTATCGGATCCACCGATCAAAAGGGCGGCACAGCAGTTTACATTCAAATAGACGGAATCTACAAAGGAAGATTTGTGATCGGGAATCTTTACCGGGAGGGATTAAAACCAATGATAGAAGATCTCAGCAAAAAGATGCAGGTGGATGTCGTGACGGGAGACGGGGACAGTGAACGCGAAAACTTACTGAAACTTTTTGGAGCTGAAAGTCAGTTTCATTTTAACATGTCTCCCATGCAGAAGCTCGATTACATACGCACCCTGCAAGATGGAGGCAATAAAGTTCTTATGATTGGGGACGGCCTGAACGATGCCGGAGCAATTCTGGAAAGCCATGTCGGGATCAGCATTTCGGACAACATCTTCGGATTCCTTCCTTCTTGTGATGCGATTTTGGAAGCATCTTTTTTTAACCGCCTTTCGGATATTATACGTTTTTCCAAATCATCTGTGACCATCGTGAAAATGAGTTTTGTTATCTCTTTCCTATACAATCTGGCAGGCATGTACTTTGCCGTGCAGGGCATTTTATCACCGGTTGTTGCAGCCATTTTGATGCCCCTGAGCTCGATTTCGGTTGCAAGCTTTGCAATTTTGTCAACAAACTATGTAGCAGGCAACTATAAATTTTATAGATTCGAAAAAACTGATAAAAATCATACACATTCGTAATTCGAATGTGAATGCAGGAAATGAAAAAAATGTTTTCTTCGCAATTCGATTGATTTAAAAGTAAAGATGTCGGCGTTATTCATACTTATCATCGTTAGCTTGATTGTTGCTGTGGGCTTTCTTTCTGCCTTTATCTGGTCGGTAAAAAACGGCCAGTTCGATGGCAATCACAGCCCGTCAATCCGTATGCTTTTCGACGACAAAATCAGTGAATCAAAAAAAGATAAATTATAATCCATGGCTTTAGAAAAATTTAGCTACGATAATAAAATCGTAAAAATGTTTGCAATTGCCACCATTCTATGGGGAGTGGTAGGTATGTTGGTCGGTTTGCTTGTTGCATTCCAGTTCATTTTCCCCAGTTTGAACTTTGGAATCGAATACACCACCTTCGGAAGAACAAGGCCCCTGCATACCAATGCGGTGATCTTTGCCTTTGTCGGAAACGGGATATTTGCCGGGGTATACTACTCGCTGCAACGACTTCTAAAAGCCAGAATGTTCAGTGACGTGCTCAGCAGAATCAATTTCTGGGGATGGCAATTCATTATTGTATCGGCGGCGGTTACCCTTCTTATGGGATTAACAACCGGAAAGGAATATGCCGAGTTGGAATGGCCAATTGATATTTTAATAGCAGGCATCTGGGTTGTTTTTGGATGGAACATGTTTGCAACCATTCTTAAAAGAAGGGAGCGACACCTATATGTCGCTATTTGGTTCTACATAGCCACCTTTGTGACAGTAGCCGTCTTGCATATTGTAAATTCATTCGAACTTCCGGTTTCCTTTTTTAAGAGTTACTCGGTCTATGCCGGAGTTCAGGATGCATTGGTGCAATGGTGGTATGGACACAATGCGGT
>DNDT01000332.1 GCA_003487525.1 Flavobacteriales bacterium | reverse complement strand
GACTACCTAAATTACCGGTCTGTTCTTAATTTATGTAAAGGATATTTTGGTCAGAATGAAGAAAAAACCTTTGAAGGAGAATTGATAAAGGCAATTTCAACGGTTGATTCTGAGCTTTCCATACACAATTTAAATAATGAAATACGAACAGTATCGTACCCAAAAACTGAATTAAAACATAAGAGTCAGACAATAATTAGATTTGATGGTTCCCATGAGAATAATAAAGTTGAAAATCCAAACTTGGAGGCATTTCAGGATACAGGTGTATATGTGTTGCAGAACGACCAAACTGCAATTATTATTAATGGAACCAATTGCAGGGTTCAACAATACTGGCCTCATGGTCATAATGACAAACTGAGTTTTACAATCAGACATAAAGGGAAGGAATTCTTCCGTGATCCAGGTTCATTCACTTACACAGGTAACCCAAAGTTGAGAAATAAATACCGTTCGGTGAATGCCCATAATTCTCCCAATCACGGCATGGAACAGAATTTATGGATTGATGGAAAGCAAGGTGTATTCAGGATGGTGCCGAGATCAAAAGTCGAAGTACTGTCTTATTCAAAAAACAGCATTAAATTATCCTTATGTTTTGATGGAGTTGTTCATCACAGAGAATGGACAATTGGAAAGGGTGGAGTTGTGGTAATTGACGAGTCGAACAAACCGTTTGAAAGTAATTTTTATCCTGAAATTCGCTTTTCCAACGGATATGGAAAAATGCTTGCTGAATTCACATGAAAAAGGCACTAATTATCACCTATTACTGGCCGCCAATGGGTGGGGGTGGGGTTCAACGCTGGTTGAAATTCGCAAAGTATATGCGCAACTTTGACTGGGAACCGGTTATATACACTCCAAAAAATGCCGATATAGCCAATTTTGACCCTAGCCTCGAATCCCAAATCCCGAATAACATTGAAGTAATTCGAACCGATATCTGGGAACCATTCGATGCATACAAGAAAGTATTGGGTAAATCAAAAGATGAAAAAATTCAACCCGGATTTTTGCAAGAGAGTAATTCGAACACTATTCTTCAGGAAATTTCGGTTTGGATACGGGGAAATTTATTCATTCCGGATGCAAAAAAATACTGGATTAAACCAAGTGTATCCTATCTAAAGAATTATCTAAAATCGAACGATATAGATGTTGTGATCTCAACGGGACCACCGCATACAAACCATTTGATCGCCCTTGATTTAAAACGTGAACTGGGGATGAAATGGCTGGCGGATTTCAGGGATCCATGGACAAATATTGACTATTATTCAAAATTAATGCTTTCTTCCTGGGCAGATAAAAAGCATCGTAAACTGGAAAAGAGTGTTGTCCTGGAAGCAGATGAAGTAGTTACCGTTAGCTGGAGCTGGGCTGACGATTTTGCCGGAAAATGCGGACGTAAACCAATAGTAATCACCAATGGATACGATCCCGATGATTTTTCGAATGGTTCATACAATCGGGACTCGAAACAACTGACCATTACTCACATTGGTTCCTTGAATTCAGACCGAAATCCCCATGGATTTTGGAAGGCACTTGCAGAAGCGATTAAGGAAAACAGATCGCTCAGAGATATTAAAATTGAATTTATCGGCCCCACGGACAGGTCTGTTTTCGAGGAAGCGAATTCACTGGGTTGATCGGACATGAGCTATCATATTGCTCATCTCCCACATAAACAGGTATTGGATAAACTGGTTAAAACGGACGTATTGTTGCTGCCCTTAAATGACACGCCGAATATCGACGGGGTTGTGCCCGGAAAATTGTACGAGTACCTGGCTTCGAGGCGACCGGTTATCATGATTGGCAAAACTGATGGGGATGCAGCTAAGATTCTGTCGGAATCGAAAGGGGGAAGGTGTTTTCATTTTAACGACTGGGAAGGAATCAAATCGCAAATTCAGGAATATTGGCTTGAGTATAACAAAGAAGGTATAAAAGAGATTTCCAATCCGCCTGACAAATACAGCCGAAAATCCCTAACCTCCGATTTATGTAATTTGCTAAATCGAATTACCTCAAGCTGATTGTTCTGTAACCCGTTGATTTTTTAATTCTACAAAAACCGCTGTCAATAGATAGAGGATAACGAGAATAGAAAAGATCAGGGAAATCTTTTCACCAGCAAAGTAAGATTTGGGTTCAAAGCTAAATACAATTTCATGTTCTCCTTCTGGAATTTGCATTCCACGTAAAATATAATTCACCCGAATGTGACTGGCAGGTTGACCGTCTATCGTCACTTTCCAGTCATTGTCCGTTCCTTCGTAATATATTTCAGAAAATACGGCAAATTGTTTTCCTCCTGAAACACGTGCTTTATAGATCAATTCATTGGGTTTGTAGGACAGTAATTCAATGCTAGAATTACCCGAATTCAGCTCTGAATCAATATCGATTTTGTCCTTAAATCGTTTGTCGATAACAACTTCCTTAGCCGGGTCAAAACTGTTCAGTTGACCGATTTCGTTATCTGCACTTTCGGCCCAAATAATGTGATCGATAAACCATGTATTTCCCAAAGCTCCGGGATTTCTCTTAACCTCGTTCTGACCTGTTTGCTTGTTCGAAACAATGTAATACCTTGTGTTCAGCATGTCAAGAACCCTGGAGTTGTTTTTGGACAAATGCTGATCAATCATATCCTGATATCGAATCAATTTTGCACCATGGTAACCGCCGACTGATTTATGATGGAAGGAAGTCAGGGCGTCATTAAATGGATTTGAGGCTACGTTAAAAACCCGGTAGTTAGGATCAGTGTCCTGCAGTATTAATTTGTCTATTGGACTATCAACATAAAAATCATCCGCCTCTCTCCTTTTTACCAGATTGTCTTCATTCAGATAGGTCTTATCCGCCATCCAGATATCCACTGCTATAACCAGGCCAATGCCAATCATAAAATATCTGGGGCTCAATTTACTTTTAGCGAAGGCCCACAATAGAAGAAAGCCTGCTGAGACAAATAAAAGTGCTTTAAAAGCACCAAATGTGAGCAGGTCTTTTCGATCTTCGACTAATGATTCAACGGGCCAGCCTTCAGGAAGCTGACCATCGCCTGCTCCCGAAAATGAAAACAAGGATGATCCAAATAGAGCGAAAAACAAACAAAGACCACCAACGATGTAAAAACTCTTTTTTATTTCGGGCATGTAAGACTCAATTCCTTTTGAAGATTGAAGAATTTTATTCAAACCCATCATCGCCATCATAGGGATGGTAAGACATGCCACACTCAGCATCATTGAAGGTGTCCTGAGGNNTACTTCCCCACGAAAGCACAATCGAAAAAATTGTACATGTTAGCAGCCAGACTTTTAATCTCCCGTTTAAAACAAACAAGCTGAGCACGAACAAGAAAATAATCACGGAACCCATAAAAACGGGGCCTTGCACAAATGGCTGATCTCCCCAATACAGAGGTAGGTATTTTAAAATATTTTTCAACTGAGAGGCAGGCACGCCTCTTTTTCTCAGTTCCTGCGCTGTATTTGATTTGTCGTTTAATGCTGCCGTTGAGGAGCGACCAAAGAAATCCGGGATTAAAAAAGTGAATGATTCGGCGACACCGTAACTCCATCTCATGGCGTAATCTTTTTCAAGACCACCTCCTTTGGCATCTTTGTAACTTGTCAACTCGGAGCGACCTCCTCTCATGGTCTCTTTTGAGTAATCCATTGTTGTCCATAGCCTTGAAATGTTAGGGCCAACCGCCAACAAGGCAGAGATCGCCAGAACAGAAGCCTTTACTATAAATGATTTTAACTCTTTTTCCTTGTAATGATATATGGCCTCAATGATAATATAGGCCAGAATCATCAATGCCAGATAATATGTGATTTGAAAGTGATTGGCCCCTATCGCGAAACCCAGAAAAAAGCAGGTAAGTGCACCTCCCAGAAGTTTTTTACCCTTCATAGTCATGATGACACCAACCAAAACCAAAGCCATATATCCAATGGCACGTAGTTTTCCCGTATGTCCCCCTTCAAAGGAGACCATGAAATAGGTAGAGAATGAAAACGCGAAGGCACCTACTACCGAAATCCAGACCTTGTTACCCAGAAAAACCGATAAAAAATAAAAACCGGCGAACATCACGAAAATAAGGCCGAGAGAGGAGGGGAGATTCAGTTTGGTGTATCGTTCAAGTTGACTTATCCAGTTATTGGGGTATTTTGTATTCATCTGGTAAGCAGGCATACCTCCAAACTGAGAATTGGTCCATAAAGGCTCAATACCTGTCTTTTCGCGATAATCCCGAATTTCTTTTGAGGTTGAGAGTGATCGATTGATGTCACCCATGTCAACCACCTTGGACTCCAGGAATACAGAAGGAAAATATGTGAATATAATCAACAGTCCCGCAAGAAGTGCAAGCATATGAGGGGTAAGGGTTTTGAATATGGTATTCATAAAGTCGCGATGAATGTTATAATGTAGGCGGTCAAATGTACAATTTTGGCTATTATGTCACAATATATTTATACCGGGATAAATGGAGTTTGGTCGCTCTTTTTTTTCACCTTTGCTCCTTAGCGAGCAATGGGAGTAGTAAAAAAACAAAGTATTCAAAACACGGTTATACAATATCTCGGTATTGCCCTGGGATACTTTAGTTCCGTTATATTATTCACCGAGATTCTGGATATAGAGCAGTACGGACTTACAAGGGTGCTCTTTGCAATAGCCGGGATTTACGTAAATATTAGTTCACTTGGTACGTTTAAAATTGTTGTTCGCTTTTTACCATTTTTTAAAACTGAAAATGGGCGTCATAATGGCTTTCTGACGTTTAACCTCCTTTTTTCCCTGTTGGGTTTTTTAGGTGTAACCGCTTTTTATATCATTCTCAGAGATCCGATCACCAGTCAATACCAGGATTCAAGCAAGCTATTTGTGGAAAATTACTTCTACGTAATCATGCTGGCGTTTTTGATGCTTTATACCAGTTTGCTGGAGAATTATTTGATGGCAATGAGAAAAACCGTATTCACAAATTTTCTCAAAAGCATCTTTATCAGGCTGATCTGGATTTTACAGATCGTGCTTTATTACTATAAATTCTATGATTTTGAAACGTTCTTGTTTTTGTATGTAAGCTCATACTTTGTGAACTTATTGATCATGGTGTTTTACCTATATTATCTGAAAGAATTCCAATGGTCACTTGAG
>DNDT01000421.1 GCA_003487525.1 Flavobacteriales bacterium | reverse complement strand
TCAAATGGAAAGGAATTTGAAGGTCTGGCCGAAAGACTTGAACTTGAGATGGAGCAGTACCAAAGAATAAAGGCGGAGTATGAAAACCTGCTTCATGCATTTGAACCCTATGTGAAAAGTCTTCAACTTGAGAGTATTGAAACGAAATACGCCATGGAACGAGAAAACCTGGTAGAACTTAAAAACAATTTTGAGGACGCATTCCGCTATTTTAATCAACCTCTTCCCAATTTGTTTGTGATGGAATATGCAAAGCCATCCTATCAAAAGTCGTCACCTTCTTATCGCCTGAATTTCCTGATTGCCACAGTTGCAGGTTTTATTTTTTCATGCATTGTGCTCTTGTTTCTTGATAAATTCAGGCAAGTGAGAGAAAGTATGAACAAATGAATCTGAAAGGTATTTCGTTTGCGTCTACCATTGCAATACCTGCGTTAACGGTTCTTCTGACTTCTTTGCTCGTATTGTCGGTTTCGATGGGATGGAATGATATCCTGATGATAAGCAGCATTGTATTAGGAGGACTAATTGTGATTTATCTGTTGATGTGGGAATACAATCTTTTTATCTCCTCCTTTGTATTTCTTATTCCACTTTCTGTGCCGATATCATTTGGAGATCACGTATTGTCGATGCCTTCCGAACTGATGCTCGTCGGGATAGCCTCCTTGTTCGCAATGCGTATCCTGTTTTATAATCCGATTTCCACCAAGGTTCTCATCCATCCGCTGACAATTGTTTTGCTGATCGATATTGTCTGGATGATTGCGACTTCTTTCACAAGTACAATGCCGGAAGTATCAGTGAAACGAACCCTCATGAAATCGATGTATCTCTTTGTTTTTTACCTGCATTTCACCGTTTATTTTAAAGATCTCAAAAATGTAAGGCATTTTTATCTTGCTTATGCACTGGGACTTATCATACCGATTCTGTGGACCTTATACAGCCACAGCTTGCTGGATTTCAGTATGATATCCGCTTTCATGGTGACAGAGCCTTTTTATAAAGAGCATACGGTATATGCGGCCTGTCTTACCATGGTACTTGCGGTTATGTTGGGCCTTGGTACAAAAGCCGGTTATTACATTAAACGATCACCTGTCTTACTGCTCATTGCCGCAGGTATCTTTTTTACGTTTTCAAGAGCAGCCTGGCTGAGTTTTGTACTGGCTTTTCTTGTGTATTCGCTGATCCGGTTAAATGCCAGGGGATGGGTGTATTATTTATTGGGATTGAGCGTGTTAGTCATGGCATATGTGAATCTAAATGAGATACTGAACAATTTCGAACAAAATGAATCGGTAGGTTACAAGGGAGATTTGATCGAGCACGTCGAGTCCCTGACGAATATAACGAACGATGCTTCAAATGCTGAACGCATCAACAGATGGGTAAGCGCATTCAACATGTTCAGGGAAAAACCCTACATGGGATTTGGTCCGGGCACGTACCAGTTTCAGTACGGTGTTTTTCAGGAATTCGAGTACATGACCCGCATCAGCACCTTCAAGGGCGACAAGGGAAACGCCCATTCGGAGTATTTCAATGCACTCGCTGAAGTCGGGATTATAGGCCTGTTCATTTTACTTGCGACGCTCTTTACAGCCTTTATCAGTTTGCGAAGGCTGATCTTTCACGCAGACAATCCTGAAATCAGGAACATGGCGCTGGCTGTATTTTTGGGACTTATTACCTATTTTGCCCATGGAGTGGTCAACTGCTTTATTGATATGGAGAAAGCGGCCGTTCTGGTTTTTGGAAGTTTTGCGGTTATTGCGGCGTTGGATATAAAATTCAGGGAGCAGGAAATGCAATCAACGTGAAGCGGTAGCCATTACCCTTCCAGCATCCATGCATACGGTGTTTTTGAGAGGTATTTGTCAAGCTCATCGTAATTGGATACCATTTTACTTAAGGGGAAAGGATTTGTTCTGTTAAACCTGATTTTCGGTTGTTTTGGCCTGAGCCCAAGATATTCAATGATTTTTTTATACGCCACCATCGGATTTTCCCGGATGTCTTTTTCATAGGTCACATCCAGGTATGGCACATTTAAATCCTTCAGTGCGTTTCTCAAATCTCGGTAGTAACAAGACATTAATTCAAGCGCGTTCAGGAGGTCCATTTCCTCATACGCCAAATACACTTTTTCAGGATTGATGCGGAGCGTTTTTTCCACAGCAGCCTCATGGCGGTGAATATGCCAGATACCCATTTCCCGGGCAATGGTATAGGACAGAATTGTACGTAGATGATTCTGTCTCTCCAATACGATAAACCGATCGAACCCCAATTCCTTCAACTGTTCGATATAATCGGAAATGGAGAAGTTGAACCATTCAATGTGATTTCTCTTCACATCAAAACCGTAGTATTTCGTAAAAATGGCTTTCATTTTGTTTTTCAGAATTCTTATTGACTGGTCCCTTTCATAATTTACTTTGCCAAAGGTCTTGCCATCCGGTTTTAGAAAATACTTCGAGTATATCTCGCCATCCCAGTGAATTTTACCGTGCTTCCCCAACAAATGTGCGATCACAGTGCTGCCGCACCTGCCATTGTGAAAAATGCACACATTGTTTTTAGCACGGCGTTTCGCAATTTTTACGATCGGGACAAGGAAGGGGGCAAGCACATTGCGCAACATTTTTTTTAATCCGGCTTGCACTTTTTCAGTTTTGAAAAAATGAATCAAGCTTCTCCCGGTCGTATTTGAAAGATGCTTCATAGCTTGGCCGTTGCGATTGTTAAATAAGCGGGTGAATGAAGTGGTGGCAGTGAACCTTCCATTGATTTACGTTCAAAAAGCTCCATAAATGAATTCATTTGGAAAATGTCATATAGTGACTCAGGTATTTACCGACGGCTTTCTCCGCAGGATAGAAAACCACGCATTCTCGCGTCTTGTTTCCCAATGCAATGCGAACGCAATCGGCCAATTCCTGGGGTGTTTTTCCACATTGAATGCTGTCGTTGGATTCAGTGTCTGAGACCGGTGTGGAAACGACTTTCATACCCAGATAGAGGGCTTCGCTCATGGCAAATCCCTGGCTTTCATACTGTGACGTATGAAGGAAAACAGTTGAGTTTTTCATGATTGCAAGTACTTTGCTGCGCTGCGTTTCACCAAGAAGTTCAATGTTTTTGTCCAATTTCTTTGCGGAGATCAATTTGAGTAAATCATCGTGTTGCGCACCACTACCTGCGATGCCGCATTTTAGTTCCGGGAAGTCCCTCACAAGGATTTCGACAATCTCAATAAAAAGATTGTAGTTTTTTAGGGGATATAGATTGCCTACTCCCAAAATGTCGTAAGATGGTTCCGATTCCGGTAGATTTGCAAAATTTTCCGTTTTTAACACATGCGGAATGACATCATCCGCCGGATGACCCGAACTCTTCTCCAGTTCTTCAGACACAAAATTTGATACCCCGATTAACGTAAACTTTCTCAACTTTAACAGCCTGAGGTATTTATTTGACTTCAGGGGATCCTGCCCCATAATTGTAACCATTGAATGAACCTTGTGGAAAAACCCGAAAATTTGGGCGATTAAGGCCGTCTCGCTTAACCAAAAGGCATGGAGAATACCAATGGTGCTTTTCGCTTGAATATTCCTTAAAACAGTCCAAACGCGAATCCAGGTCAAAAGCTTTGAAATGCCCTTTCTGTTTTTTCCGCCCATTGCGTGGACCTGAATGCCATGCCAGTTGTAAGTTGATCGTTGAAAGGGATACTGAAATGCAATAATCTCCATCCGATCGCTCCCAAGTTTGTCTTTTAGCAGCAACATCAGGTCCTGCAGGTAAGGCAGGCAATTCTGATCGCCTTCGTCACTTGCAAATCCTGGTATCAGGAAAATCACCTTACCGTTCAAATTCATAGATGATCCAGTTCTTTTCCAATTCTCTTCTACGGATTATTCTGTTGTTGCCGTAAAAATTATTCAGGTTGACAACCAAATTACTGCCCTGTTTCTGATTCATGGCTTCAGCGCTGTCAATGACCAATACAAAGTTTGACTCAAGTCCTTTGACCGTTTCACGAAATAAGCCTTTGATTTCAAATTCGGGAAGATAATAAGATATGGGACCTTCAAGCCCGGACGTGTAAATGGGCAGACCCTTGTCGTTGAAAGTCAGAATTTCATCGGTTATCTCTTGTTCTGAAGTCGATAGTTGGTACGGAGTGTTCACGGCATACCAAACGAGGGGTAGCTGAATGATAATTGAGGTGACGAAACCAGGAAATTTCCACTTGGTGATCAGATTTACAGCGAATTGGTAAGACGGAAACATTAAAATCAGGAACAGGGGAAAGGACATCAATAAAAATCGGGTATTCTGAAATGGGATACCGGTCAAAAACATCAGATAAATCAATAAAGCGAACAGGACAGCATGGTTGATTTGAAGATTTATCCGTTTAATCTTCATATACGCAGCTGTCAACAACAGTGCGGAACCAAAAATACAATAAGCGGGGTGAAGAAGGTAAAATGGCGTTGCAATGATATTGTAGTAGCGGTATTGGTGAACCATCATTCCGGAATCGGGAAAATTGTTTCGAAAGCTATTCAAAACAGACCAGCCGTGCAGTAAACTGTGATCGAACATACCGTGGGGGGTTAGGCCTTTAAAATACAGATGCGGAATACAGGCGGTAATCGAAAAAAACAAGGCAGCCAGAAGGGCTTTGTACTGCCTTCGGCGGAAGGTGTTAAACACGGAATAAATGAGTGGGATAATCAGAATTAAAATTGAAACATACCTTGTCGACACGGCCAGTACCGTGGCAACAGCTGCACAGGACAGGTTTAAAATACCGGTTTCTTTCCGCAATGCATGCTTGAGCGCGATTAGAACAAGCAAGAGACAGAGCATGTCGGACATCACCAATGTGCTGAACCGAAATGCATAAGGGGATAAGACAAAGAAGAGAAAGGTGTAGGATGCAATGAGCTTTCCCGAAGTGTCATATACGTTGCATAGTAAATCGTATAAAACGACGGCAGCCAGGGCAAAGGAAAGGATGGATATGAGCTGCATGGCAAAAGCCGCACTATGAACAAGCTGAAGCAGAACCGATCCAAAAAGGGGGTAGAGGATTGGCCAGAAAAACTCCCTTGATGTCACTCCGGGGTTTAAGAGATCCAGGGTTCGGGCCATGTTGAGATAGGCGTATGCATCCTGTCCGTACAATCCGTTAAAACCGGAAATGACAATGGTCAGCAAGGGAAGCAATAGAGCTGCCAGGAAGAGTTTTATTCGTATGGTGAAAAGCGAGGTCATTTTATTTTTTAAGCTGCATCATAAAGGCAGCAGTGCGGGATTTAATGAAATGACCAAACAATCTTTTTGCCGGTGCATTCTTTTGTTTTTTGAGTTGTTCGAATCGCACCTCATTCACCACGTATCTCAGGGCATAATGATAAAACCGGGGTGAAAAGCTGCGTTTGAAATCCCGTTCCCGGTCTGTTTGAGTCTTCCAGTCTATCTCTGCAACCTGAAGTGATTTGACCTCGTCGAAAAGCCCTGTACCCTTTATCGGATAAGCCAGGGTAATGGTAAAACGGTCCGGATCGGATCGGATCAGGTGATGAACGGTCTCATGGATATCCTGAATGCCTTCTCCCGGATATCCGAGCATGATAAAGGTTCCCGTTTCAATTCCGGCTTTTTTCGATTCCTGAATCATTTCCCTTACCTGAGCTACGTCAACCCTGCGATCCATGGCATCCAGAATTCGCAGAGAACCGCTTTCGGCACCGATCCATACCCTGAAACAACCCGCTTCTTTCAGAATACGAACCACCTCCGGATTCAGGCGATCGGCACGGGTGATGCATTCAAAAGGCAGATTGAAGTCGGCTTTTTTCAACGCCAGATTAAATTCATTGAGCCATTTGTGGGAAACGGTGAATACATCGTCGACAAACCATACGGCATCCGGATTGTATTTCGCTTTGATTTCGATCAGTTCCCGGACGAGATTTTCCGGACTCTTTCTGCGATAACTCTGTCCGTATACCGCGGTACTGCACCATTTGCACGTATAGGGGCAACCGCGTTGACTGCTGACGGAAAGCATGGATTTTCCATGGTGTTTTTTCCAGGTTTCGAGGTATTTGTCCGTATCGATGTTATGAAAAGCCGGATATGGAAGGTCGTCCAGTTCTTTCAATAAGGTTCGTTCCTTCGTAAAATGTACGTCTCTGTTTTGCTTATAAGCGATGCCTTCAATAGTTCTTAATTTATTTTCCCAATCGCCGAAAGCCATGCTCAATTCCAGAAAACTAAGTTCTCCTTCACCGATTACCGCAACATCGGCCCCGTTATTCAGGTATTCGGAGGTATTGTAGCGGATGTCCGGTCCTCCAACCACGATTTTTGTATTCGGGCTTATGATCTTTATTCGCTCCATTAACCTGACCACTTTTACCTTGGTCATCAGGTTGCAGTAGATTCCAATGATATCAGGCTGTTCATCCGAAATACTGGTCTCGAGTATTGAAAATGTCGAGAAGGTCGAATCAAATACCTTGTGCGATGTATTGTTCTTTTCAAGATAAGCCGATATATACAGCAAACCCAGTGGGGGATAGGGTTTCATGATCCGTTGTTCCGTTATATCTTCACTGAGGAAGTAGGCATGTGTCAGCAGTATCTTCATTTCTTCATTTCTATGTCAATCAGAAAATGATCCGAAATATAAGCTGACAGGGATATTCTGGACAAAATAGAGTCAATGAATCCAAGTGCTTTCATGGCAAGCCGAAACCTCGAGAATTTCTCATCCAAATAGGAAGGGGGGATGAATATTCCAATGCCTTTTTGTGCTCTGCGCTTTCCCGTGTCGCTCAGTTTTTGTGCGATGTATTTTGGATTGTAATACCAGATGGGAAGGCTGGTTTCAATTAGTTGAACGTTCAAGTGATTATTTGTGTTTCTTCTAAACGCTTTTTTAACGTCAAGCTTTAACAGGAAATAGAGGCTTTCCATGAAGCAGAATTTTGGCATGACCACCGCTATAAAACGACCTTTGGGTTTTAGCAGTCCCGGAATGCGCGATAAAAAGACATCCAACTCATCGGGCGACAAACAATTCAATCCGCCAAAATCGGAAAAAATCAGGTTAAATTGTTGTGGATTTAACGTGTTGATATCCAATATGTTCAACTTTTCAAATCTCAATCGACCCTCAAGTTCTGCAGGCAATTTCGACTGTGCTTTCTGAATCATTTCTCCGGAAACATCTGTAGCGAGGACATCGTGCCCCATCCTTGCCAGATAAATGGCATCTTCACCGGTTCCGCAGTTCACCTCAAGAATCCTTTTCGGTTCACTTTTTCCATAAAGGTGATCGAGATGCTGCCAGACGCTGGCCCGTTGATATCTGCCTGTCAGCGTATTGGTAAATGCGGCATCATAGCTCTCGGCCATGTCTTCAAAGGCTTGCTTCATTTACCCGGGGTTGTGAATTTGTTTTTTATGCAATCCACCGAACACGACAATTGGAGTATAGTAAAACAGGCTCAGTGCAATGGATCGCAATTCTGTCATCCTGTACTTTTTCCATTTAATAAGCGGGCTGTTCAGGTATCTCAGTCCCTGCTTTCTGCGGTAAAGCTTATGGATCACTCGGTGAATTTTCTTGTAATATTCGCTGTCAAAGCTGCCGGAATACATTAAATCGAGATCATCCGAATCGGTCCAGTTTGATTTTAGGGCGAGTTCGTTCTTTACCCGCTCGTAAAAAACCGTACCGGGAAGTGGATACGATACCGAAACACCGATGTCATCGGGCATTAATTCAAGGAGTAAATCAATGGTTTTTTGAATGTCATCCTGTTCCTCACCTGGATATCCGAGTTGAAGGAAAAAACAGATTCGCCTGTTGTACGAGTGAACAATCCTTGTCGCTTCCCTGATCTGATCCACGGTGATGCCTTTGTCCATGGCATCAAGTATTTTCTGTGAACCCGATTCGGCACCGACCCAAACTTCGTGAAGACCCGAACGAATCATCGATTTTAGATTATCGTCTTTCAACATCAGGTCAACCCGTGACTGAATAACATACTTAAAATGCTGATTTGTCCTTTCTACCTCCGCTGCAAATTCGTGCACCCAGTTTGGCTTCAAACCAAAGATGTCATCCGTAATCCAGAACCGGTCAACCTGGAACTGCTCTGTCAGCATGGTCATTTCCTGAGCCACTTTTTGAGGTGATCTCGAATTGTACCGGTTTCCGTAAATTGGTTTGGCGCACCAGTTGCACTTAAAAGGACATCCCCTGGTTGTGCTGATATTCAGAGAGAAATATCCGTGGTTTTTCATCCAAATATCTTTATACCTGTTCACATCCAGGATATCCCAGGCCGGAAATGGCAACTCATCCAAATTCCTGAGTTCTGTTCTCGGCTTTGTGCGAATCATCTCGGCACCCTTCTTGAATACCAAACCCGAAATGGAAGAAACATCAACTTCTTTAGCGGACAACGAATGGATAAGTTCCTTCAAGGTTATTTCCCCTTCGCCGAGGATCACAAAATCAACTCCCTGATCCAGGTACATTTTATGCTGATCGGTCGAATCAGAGCTTGAAACAACCACCGGTATCCCCAATCGATTGGCCATTGAAGTCATTTCAAAAGAAGCTTCCCGCATGTTGGTCAGACACATCTTTGTCAGGTAATTAAAGCCGTCGTCGTACAGAACCAACACATCCGGTTTGCTCGTTTTCAGGATCCGTGCGAATGCTCCGGTATTTTTTTCGAGTGCGTTGTCAAAAAAGATCACTTCATGGCCCTGGTCCCTTAGAACAGAAGCGGCGTACAAGGTGCCGAGTGGAGGGTAAGGTCGTTTGGCCCTCCATTGCTTGGGGTCGAAATAATAGAAATACGAGTGGGAGAGTAAGACTCGCGCCATGACTAATCAAGTTGAGTTTTCAGGCGCTCTTCCTGTTCTTTTAATATTTCGTCGTAGCGTTTGAGAATGCTCAGTTTAAAATTGTCCGGGTGCAGGGCAGAAATGTTTTCTTTCGATACAAAGTAATCGCTTTGCATGTTGCTGTGCTTGAATTTTCTGGACCAATAACGCTCGGAAATATGTTTGAATTTCCGATCCAGAAAATGTCCAAGTCTGCCATTAAACACTTTTTCGGCAAAGTATTTTATGCCCCTAACCTTGTTTTTACCTACCATCGAAACATCGAATTCCGTCGAATTTGGCAAATACTCGTGGATCCATTGGTTCGACTCAAAAAATGTCTTGCAATTAAATTGACCGTAAGTCGGAATGAGGGTGCTTATTTCATGAGCAACATATAAATTTTGGTCGCGGATTTTAAGATTGTTCAAATCGACAAAGTAATTCAGGCAGAACAACTTATATGAATTGAGAAGAAAGATCTTCTTGAATGCGATTAACACGGTTCTGGTAAACCAAAGGCGTCCCGGTTCGGTGATAATAAAATAGTCAATGTCACTGTCCTTGTCCATCGAATTTTTNNTTTTCGGCCTGAATATTCAATGATTTGCGTTTCTCTATGATTTGTTTGTCCGGAACAAGGCTGTAGAAATCTTCAGTTGAAAAAATGATTCCGTCCGCTTCCAGATTTTTCAGATGAATATCAAATGACGCTTGATCCGAAAAGGAAGTATCCATCCCGGCAATGATCTCTTTTTTCTTTAATGGATAGGAAAAAACGTGAGCATAAGCAAGAGATTTGACGATGGAAACCTCTTGTGCCGAAAGGACGGAGTATTCGGTATTTTTCTGAACATCCGTCATCTCCTGTAGGTCGGTTCGTTGTAAATAAAAAAATCAGACAGTAAAATCAATCTTATGTATTTTATTTTCCTGGTTCCTGAACGTAAATGTACAATTCAAATGGAAATGTACTTATCCCAACTGTTGTCAATAGAAATTGTCACGTTCAATTTTGACCTTTAAATCTTTGTCATTTAGTTATTTAAATTATTCAGGTCCAATCCTTTATAGAACCCAAGATCTTTTTCGGAAAGTATTTTCGTCAAAAGCGCGATTTGTCCCGTATGATAGGAGTAATGTTCTGTCACATGTATTAAAACATCCGTCGCATTTGTCTCAAAGCCCTGAATTCTTAATTTTTTGGTCAGACCGGAATTTTTCATGGACACGATTATCCGCAGGGCTTCTGTCACCGTATTGTGGTGTGCGGACCATAAATCCTCCTTGCCAATGCGTGAACTGAGTTCAAATTCCATGTTTCGTTGTCGTACATCCTTTGCCATGCCCAA
>DNDT01000107.1 GCA_003487525.1 Flavobacteriales bacterium | reverse complement strand
CACTCCACGGGAAATTAAAGTGTCTCGCCACCTATGGGTGGTAATGATCACATTGTCCGCAAACCAGCAGGAGAGCCGTTCCTCAAGGAGCACCAGTCTTACTAAAAGACTGCTCATACCAAGTTTGAAACGCATGGCGTAAAACTCAGGCATAATATCGTGGATATCAAGCAACACACGAGCTCCTGTGAGTTTTGGCCAAAGTGCGGCAAACACCAAAAAGTCGGGCAGGTTGTGTACCTGTACGGTGCGATATCTTCTCTTCTGATGCAGAAAAGCGGCTTTGAAAAGCGCCATGAAAAAAAAGGAAAGGTATTCGAATAACTGTCCAAGTGCGCCGCGTTGTTTGTTTCTCCTTACAGGCAAGCGATAAACATTCACACCATCCACAACTTCTTCATTCAATTTATCGGAGGAATGCAACAGGCAAACAACGTCCACCTGGTACCCATTCTGGATCAATGCCTGAGCTTGCCGTTCTACACGGGTTTCTCCCAAGGGGTAGTAGGCATGCACAATCATGCAATGTCGTTTTGGATGGTGCTGGTTTTCAGAAGTCATCATCTGTTTTCAACTCGTTTCAATGTGTGATCTCAAATTCTATCTATAAAGGTGGCAATCGCTTCGAAGGTGTCTGTCGAAAAAAAGGGATTGGTACCCAATTTGTATAATAAGGGTGAATAAACGTAATCATGCGCACTTGCAAAAAGCACAACATTTTTACTAAACCCGCGTTTGAACCGATAAACTCCCCATAAACCATCCGTCCTGTCACTCTTGGGTAAATCTGAACCATCCTGACTAACAGAAATCCCTACCTCATCTGGAACACCCCACAAATCAAAGCTGTCACAACCCTGTGTATGGGCCCAGCGCATTGCTTCCCACATGATGAGATAATTGGGCTGCAAGTTAGCATATTCACCAGAAGAGCCACCGTGCAAATAAGCCGCGCTCCGGCCAAATACTGAAGACATATTGACGGCAATGGGTTCGCCCTCATATTCAGCTATGAACAGTTTAGTCTGTCCTGTTTTTGAAAATGTGCTCCACTCATCACGATAATAATCCAATGAGCGGGCAGTAAAACCACCGCGTGAGGCAGTAATATGCATGAGACGATGGAACATGGGCAAATCGTTTTCGTCACCAACACGCATGGTCACCCCTTTTCTGGACGCATAACGTATGTTGTAGCGGGTTTTTTGATGCAACTGCTCAAAAAGCGAATCCAGTCCTTGCGACAAATCGACAACGATGGTGGCACGGGGCTGGTTAGTGTACCAGCTAGCCTGAAAACCCTGATCCTGCAGGATAGACCCACAAGTTGAATTATCTGGATTGCATGGCTCAATATGCAAGAACACCACCCTGTGATTCGAGGCGATACGTTGCAATTCGCCCATAAGAAGTGGTATAACGGCAGTATTCATCCAATCACCAAACGGACCACGCGGAACATAGGCAAAACTTGCAATTCCAAACGGTGCAGACCTGATCAGCAACTGAGCACCCGCGATCAGGCTCTCTTTATCCTGTACTGCCACACGAAAGACTTTCCACCCAGACTGTTCTTTGAAGGCGCCCCACTCCCATGATTGCAAGAGACCAAAAGAAGGTTCCTTAGCTACCAAAGTATTCCATTGCTCGCGTTGATCTGCTTTAATTTGTTTAACCTTCATTAATCTCGTTACTCCATAAATTTCTTAACTGTAAAAACAGGTAGACCTGAATTATTGATAAATCTTGCTCTGTTCNNATTAACATTGGTACATCATATCTAATTGAACAATTTCATTATGAAAATTTCTATCAGATATTATTTCTTCTTCAAATGGAGTATATGAACTCATGAATTGTTCTACGGAGGATATATCTACTCCACAGGAACGAGGTTCCCAATAGCGTAAATTGATATTATCCCAATTACAAGCCAAACAGATTGCAACCGCATAATTAATCGGAGAGGGTACATCCAATATTTTCCAAGTTCTCAATTCAGGTAAATCATTTCCATCTTGAATATAATCACCTGCCCAATCTCTTCGATTATGAAAAAAACCCGTTCCTTTGGCTTTCAGAACGGCTTCCATTCGCGTCCAGCATTTATAAAATATGTTCAGTCTTTCATGAGAGTCCTTAATATCGAGGAATATTGATTGAGGAATTATTCTTTTACTGATCTCATCCAGATTTTCAAATGGAGTAATTTTTTCAATATCAACCCCAACATTTACACTTGAAACCGCTAAACAAGCATATTCACCTGATGAAGATAGGCTGAACTTTATTGGAGAGCGGTCTTTTATATATGGTTTTCCAAGTTTTGTATATTCAAACTTGATATTTCTTGGATGTATTTCGAGATAGTTCCCCAAAATAAGCCTGGCTATGCCTCTTCTATTCAAAAATCGAGTATGGTCTCTATAAAAGCTATATCTGTTTGCTCGTTCTATTTCGTCAGGTGAAAGGAATTCTCGAAGATGTGGTGTAACGTTGGATAAACTCTGTGGAATTATCCAAAGGCTAACACCATTTGCTTTATTAAAGAACTTATTATTCTTCATTTCTAATTGCGT
>DNDT01000404.1 GCA_003487525.1 Flavobacteriales bacterium | reverse complement strand
AAATGGCTTAAAATTTGGTTTGCTTCTTCGGGGGTAAGTCCATTCGACACCGGAGTGCCTGTACCTTTTGATACAATATCACAGTCCATCGAATCGACATCAAAGGAGATATAAATCAAATCGCATTCCGAAAGAATGGAATCTGCCTGATTCAGGCAACCTTGAATTCCTTTTGACCTTAACTCTTCGACGGTAAAATTCTTTATGGAATGTTTTTCCATCAGTCTGTTTTCAGGTCCTTCCGTATCCCTGACAGAAAAAAAGACAAGATTTTCCGGTTTTATTTTAGGTTTTATTCCGTGCAGGTTTTTCAACTCTTCCCACAATTGAACAGTCTNNGGCATGCCGTGCATGTTTCCTGAAGGAGATGTGTATGGAGAATGAAGATCGGCGTGCGCGTCGACCCAAACAACGCCAAGCTTTTTGTTGGGATAGCGCATGGAAATGGCCGAGATGGAAGCGATAGCGTTTGAATGGTCTCCCGATATAATTACAGGAAAATGACCGTCATCCATTTTCGATTGTATATAATTTGAAACATTTTTATTTGCTTCAATAATATCGCCGATGTATTTGGCCTGTGAATTCACCACGTTTTTGTACAGAGCGGAATTGTCTGCCGGGGCAGTTAGAACCGGATAACGCTTAAACAAGTCCAGTTTGAATTTCATCGCAGCCATTTCAAGTCCGGCCAAACCTAAACTTGATCCTCGGGTGCCTGCTCCCAATTCGGACATATTCTCAATAAGAATGATTTCCTTCCTCACAGTACTAGAATGAAACGCAAATTTAATTGGATGGAATGAACTGCATCATCTTTTTTATTCTTTCTTGCAATAAAGCCAAAAAAAACAGCATTTTTCTAATAGAAAACTTGGCATATATTTGCATGAATACATAGCCTGTTAAAATTAATCCTGCTGTTAAATAATACATGATTATAAGCCGACACCGACTCCTACTTCTTTTTAGTCTTGTCGTCCTCATTGCTGGTTGCGAAGGATTAAAAAAAGACGGCCGCCTCTCCGAGGGCATTATCGAATACAATGTATCCTATCCCAAACTTGATCCGAACAGCGTATTGATCGAGTTACTTCCGACCAAAATGACCCTGTTTTTCAAGGATGATTTGTTTAAAACAGATCTTTCTGCAGGATTCGGAATGTTCAGAATGAATGTGATCGTCAGAAATGACGATAAAAAAGTATCGCAGATGGTCAAGTTAATCAACGACCGTTTTGTCGTCAATTACGACGAAGAAGCGGCCATCGAATCAAACAGGCAATTTCCTGAAATCCGCCTTGAGCACACGGGAAATCTAAAGACCATTGCCGGTTACCAGTGCAAAGAAGCCATTGTGACGGTGCTTAACGATTCAAATGAAACCTATTCGATTTACTATACGGACCAAATAAAGCTTTTGGAATCCAATTGGTTTACTCAATATACCGAATTGGAAGGCGTTTTAATGGAATATCAGGTTGAGCGGTACAACCTCTGTTCCAGGTTTACGGCTTCAAAGGTGACTGCCACAGAAATAGACGACGACGTCTTTTCCGTTCCCGAAGAGTATAAGGAGATTGAGGAACAGGAGATGAACGATAAAATGCAGGAAATTTTCGATAATTTTAGTGAATAAGCATTTCCTTCTTCTATTCGGTTCGCGCAAAAACCAATTATCTTTGAACGCACAACGTATCTCCGAGGGGCATTAATGGCTAGAAATTTAGGAAATAGCAAAGAACAGAATTGGAATGTCAATGTGAACGAACCGATAAAAAAGGTGCGTGAGAAAAAGTCTGTGAAAGAAAAAAAAGCTCGAGAAACTCCAAAATGGATTGTAGGGACGACAAACTTTTTTGAAAGTGAAAAGTCGTCGCGTATTTTCGGACTCACAATCCTGCTGACGGCCACATTCCTGCTGTTGTCTTTTTCATCGTATTTTTTCACGGGCCGAGAAGATTTCAACCTGATTCAGGATCACACTGTCATTGACTTTCTTTTTAACGGTGATATTGAAGTTGAAAACTGGCTTGGAAATCTCGGCGCTGCGGTTTCTCATTTTTTTATCTACCAGGGATTTGGAATTTCCTCACTGGTAGTGCCTTTCCTGCTCTTTCTCATCGGATTTAAGATGCTTTTTGGTTTTTCGATTTTGTCCCTGAAAAAATCGTTTAAACACAGCTTTTTTTATTTGATATGGATCCCATTGACCCTTGGATTAATCCTGTATAACAGCTCGGATAAATTTGTATATGGTCAGTTCGGGTATCAGATGGACACCTGGATATTCAGAATAGTCGGCAAAATTGGCGCCTCATTTATACTGATCATTGCGCTTTTCACGTACCTGGTTGTCGCCTTCAATTTTTCCTTTCACAAGCTCTTCGCTTTATTGAAATCCAAAATGAATGATCCAGGTGAAGAATCCGATATTCAAGAGTTGGAGTTGGTAAACAGAGAACTTGACGATGACAGCTCCGTGGAAGAAAATGAAATCGCCGATGTTGATCCGGATGGCGATCTTATTTCTGAAGAAGAGTCTCCGGTTGAATCGGAATTAACGGTTGAGATTGAGGAGGAAAGCATTGACACTGAAAAGGTTGTGGATTCCGATAAAAACGATGATGTCGAATTTGTAATCGAGAAGACGGAGGAAACAACCCTGGATGAAAACGATGCCAATGAGGCATTTAAAAACTTTGGACCGTACGATCCTACCCTGGATTTGCCTAAATATCAGGTGCCCACCTTGGATTTACTGGAAGACCACGGATCGGATAAACACGGAGTCGATAAACAGGAACTGGAGGAAAACAAGAACAAGATTGTCAGCAGTCTCGAAAACTACAACATTCGGATACAAAGCATAAAAGCTACCATCGGGCCCACGGTTACGCTTTATGAAATTATTCCCGAAGCCGGAATTCGAATTTCGAAAATCAAAAATCTTGAAGACGATATCGCATTGAGCCTGGCCGCACTTGGAATTCGGATTATCGCCCCCATACCGGGAAAAGGAACCATTGGAATCGAAGTTCCGAATAAGAATCCGGAAGTGGTGTCGATGAAGTCGGTACTGTCCTCCAGNNGGCGGGAGCCACCGGTCAGGGTAAGTCTGTTGGATTAAATGTGATTTTGGCTTCACTTATATACAAGAAACACCCTTCGCAGTTGAAATTCGTACTGGTTGATCCGAAAAAGGTCGAGCTGACCTTGTTCAATAAAATTGAACGTCACTTTCTCGCGAAATTACCGGACACAGAGGATGCTATTATAACTGATAATCAAAAAGTTATTCACACCCTCAATTCGCTGTGTGTCGAAATGGATACGCGCTATGAATTGTTGAAAGAGGCGTTTGTGCGGAACATCAAAGAGTACAACGCAAAATTCGTGGCAAGAAAACTAAGCCCCGAAAAAGGACATCGATACCTTCCGTACATCGTGCTGGTTGTGGATGAATTTGCGGACCTTATCATGACTGCGGGAAAAGAAGTTGAAATGCCCATCGCCAGGCTTGCACAGTTGGCACGGGCAATTGGAATCCACCTTATTATCGCCACTCAGCGCCCTTCGACCAATATTATTACCGGCTCTATCAAAGCCAACTTCCCTGCGCGGATAGCCTTCCGGGTGACTTCGGGTATTGATTCAAGGACCATCCTGGATGCGGGAGGCGGCGAACAGTTGATCGGACGGGGCGATATGCTGCTTTCGACAGGAAGTAATTTAATTCGAATTCAAAGTGCTTTCCTGGATACTCCTGAAGTCGAGGCCATTTGCGATTTTATCGGATCACAACAGGGGTATCCCGATGCTTTCCTGCTGCCGGAATATGTCGAGGAAGGTGGCAACGGTGGAACGGGAAGCGATTACAGTGTTTCGGAACGGGACGAGATGTTCAATGATGCTGCGGCCCTGGTTGTTTTGCATCAGCAAGGTTCCGCTTCTCTGCTTCAGTGAAGGCTAAAACTGGGATACAACAGGGCGGGCAGGATCATTGATCAACTGGAAGATGCCGGAATAATTGGCCCGTTTGAAGGAAGCAAAGCAAGAAAAGTGTTGGTTCAGGATGAACAAACACTCAACCTAATTCTAAATCCAGATTCAAAAACAGAACCAAATGAAAATGAAGATCTTTAACCTTTTTCTAATTTCTGCAATAACAATGTCTTTCATGGGAGTACAGGCCCAGACGGATGCAAAAGCAAAGGATATCCTGGACCGGCTGTCCGTAAAAACAAAGGCCTACAAGTCCATTAAGGCAGACTTTAACTATACCCTGGATAACAAAGCAGACGGCATCAATGAAACCCAATCGGGAAGCATAGCCATCAAGGGTTCTAAGTACCTGTTAAAAATTGCGGGACAGGAAATAAGATCTGATGGAAAGGCCATCTGGACATACTTGAAGGATGCTGAAGAAGTGCAAATTACGGAAGTGGATGAGAGCAACGAAAACAACATTACGCCCACCAAGATATTCACCATGTATGAAAAAGGTTTCAGGCACGAATTTATCAAAGATGAAACCGTTGGATCAACAGTAACGTCCATCGTCAACATTTACCCCCTTGACCTGGACGAAAAGTCCTATCATACCGTGAGCCTGTATATCGATAAAACCAAGCTTGAAATCACCAAGATCGTCATTCTGGGAAAAGAAGGAGACGTCTATACCTATAAGATAAAGTCCTTTCAGCCTAACGCCGTTATTGACGACGCAGAATTTGTCTTTAACAAATCAAAATATCCGGGCGTCGAGATCGTAGACCTAAGGTAATCAACGGGAATATACAACTTCCTTTAACTCAAAGTCTCTGTATTCCAGTAATCGAAGTGTCGAGTTTTCGTATCCGCTTTCGATACCGGTCTTGAAGAAGTCAAAATTTCGGGAGAAGTATTTTTCTTTTCTTCCTTCCATTAAAGGCTCAAACCGATTGCCTCCCTCGTTGAGGAGTTTCAGGAAATAAAAACTTACGTCAAAACCCAAAAAAGAAAAATTCTCGGGGAATGAT
>DNDT01000453.1 GCA_003487525.1 Flavobacteriales bacterium | reverse complement strand
AAGTGATGTCGTTATGGACCAGGTAACGAATGATTAATCCCAGTATACTCAAGGACAGTCCGCCCAGGACAAAAGACAATATGCTCAGTTCTCTGTTTGGGCTGATCGGTTTACTTGGGCGAACGGCTTTTTCAAGCACCACGTTTTGAGGAACGAATCCCGCTTCGCTAATCGAATATTCGGTTCGTTTTTCAAGGAGAAGGGTGAAGAACTTTTCGTCCGACGAAAACAATCTGTTCAGCTGGGCATATTCCAGTTCTTTCTCCGGAATGCTGTAAAATTTACCTTCGATCTCCGAAACCTTGGCCAGGATGTTTTTCCGTTGTCTCATCAGGCCATCACGGAATTCGTAGATGCTGTTGATCAGTAATTTCTTTTGAATATCAATCTGATAATCGAGTGATTTTATGTTTTCGTTGTCCTTTGTGACTTCAAACTGTGATTTTTCGCGTTGAACCAATAATGCATGCAAATTGCTTATCAGGTTTGTGATGCTTACTTCAAAATCCGAACCGGAAAGTATTGGCAGGAGGTTATAGACATCAATGTCCTTGCTCTCGGCAGAAATGGTTCGCTCAATTTCATTGAGAATGCTTATTTCCAGATCTATATCGGTGATTTGATTATCCAGTTCATTCAAATCTTCCAGATAAAGACTTGAGAACTCATCCATGTTGGGGATCTTATTGTCTTTTTTAAACGATTTGATCGATTTCTCCGAACCCCGCATGCGCTTGTAAACCACATCGAGTTGTTCGTCTATGAACGTCAGGATTTTCAGTGAACTTTTCTTTTTCTTTTCCAGGTCGTATTTGTTGTACTCGCGCGCAATGGCGGATGTGATTTCAAGTGATTTTTGGGGATTTCCATCTTTGACACTGATGGAAATGGTCTTGGCCGACTTATTCAGCAAATTGATGTTGATCCTTTTCGAATATGCGCGTGCCAGGGTCTCAATGTCGTTTATTATGAAAATAAATTCCTGCTTATTGAATTCGCCCTGTAATTGTTTGATGTACTTGAAGTCTGTAATGTCAATTTTAAACTCGGCCCATTCGGTCAGGACTCTGTTGTTCAGGTGGAATTTTTTATTTATCTCTTTTCCATGGTTGCTGTAAATCAATTCAGCTTCTTCGGTGTTGTAAATAATTAGGTTGAACGGGCGATTCAGCACAGCGCTGTCGATAATGCTGAAATTAACTTTGATCGGGCTACTGGTGTACAATTCGTAGGTCAGGAACTGTCCCTGATTGAAGTAACTNNACTTCAAGAGGCAGGCTTTTCAGCGCCCTGGACAACAAATACTTGGACCTGAGAAACTCTATGTCGGAAGAGATATCTTCGTTTTCATAGATGTCTTCCACCTTTAACACTTTTCCTGCCGTATTCGAACTATTGATTTGAAGGACCAGATTTGACTCGTAAATGGGTACCGTATATCTCAGGTAAAGCAGAGAGGCCAAAAAAGAAAGAAAGAGCACCAGCAGAATCCAGAGCAGTGATTTTCTGAAGATGTATAAAAAAAGACCAAGTTCAAATTCAGAACTAAAGTTCGTTATTCGCTCTTTATAGCGGGTGAAACTCTCATTGGTCTTCGATATCTCCTCATTGTACATCTTCCGGAGAATTTGTTAATTCAAAGAAACGATCAGTATATACAGGGTAAGTATACTCGTGGTAACGGCAATGATCGGTGACCATTCCCTCAGTATTTCGGACGATAAACTTATTCGAGGCTCTACGTAAATAACATCGTTTGATTGCAGAACAATGGATGCCTGAGCCATACCGTCAATTTTGGAAAGGTCAATGAAATAGATATCCGGATTGGCCTTGTCCCCGCGAATAAGCTTAATGGTATGCGCTTTTCCGGTTCTCGGAATACCTCCTGCCAAAGCGAGACCTTCGAGCAGGGTCATGTTTCGGTTTTTTAAATCAACAACGGTTCCCTGCGAATATTCACCATTAAAGACAACAACCCTCCTGTTTGTCACCGCTATTCTTGAAAAAGGGTCGATGTAATACTTGGCGTATCGCTCCTGAAGGTAATTTTCGGCCTCCTTAATGGTCATTCCTGCCAACTGTACCCGTCCGATCATCGGCAATTTCACCATACCGTCGTGTTCAATGAGGTAAAAGAAATTGTTTTCCTGCTGACTCATCCGCTGACCGTTCATGTCGTTCATCGTAGAGAGGTCTATCAACTTAAAACCGTCGTTGGTAAACAACCTGAAATCGATTATATCGTTCGGTGCCAGTTTGAATTCATGGTCGTAGGTTGAGTCCGCGAGCTGACTGTAGTCGTAGTTCTTGGGAGCTTTGAGCATAATACTCGACCTGTACCAGCGGTTGCAACCTACGAAAGTGAGGGAAACCAGTATTCCAATTATAAAAAAGCGATTTAATCTCATTACAGTTTCTTAAAGCCGCAAAGCTATGAATTAATTTATAAGCTTTTAAGCGGTAACGGGCCTTGCGTTCTTATTGATTTAATAGTTCAAGATATAATTTTTTTATATCCGAAACCAGTCGATTGACGTGGAATTTTTCTTTGGTGAACTCTTTTCCTTTTTCTCCCATTTGCGTTCGTAAATTTTTATCTAGAATAAGTTTCTCCAACGATTCGCAAAATTTCGATTTGTCATTGTCGGGGCACAATATACCGCTTTCACCATCCGACATGACGTCTTTCACACCCCCAACATCAGTCGATATCACGACCTTTCCGT
>DNDT01000426.1 GCA_003487525.1 Flavobacteriales bacterium | reverse complement strand
ATATCGTGCCTCATTTGCTGGTATTGGTGCTTCTCAATGCCCTTACGGCAGTCCTGTCAGTTATATTATTTCCTTACCTTTGGCGGTACTAAACAATCAAGATTTGAAAGGCATTTGGTGGAAGGCATTAACCGCAATTCTGGTGATGTATACCGTTATTTTTGGTCTTCTCTCGGGCGTACCGCGACTCCCAATACTTCACGAAACAATTCGCAATTTGTACTTCCATGTTCCAATGTGGTGGACAATGATTTTTCTGTTTCTTCTGTCCTTTGTTTACTCAATAAAATACTTGGCTACATCCGATATCAATTACCATGAAGCAGCTTCGGAAGCGGTAAATACAGGCTTGGCTTTTGGATTATTGGGCATTTGCACGGGCATGATCTGGGCCCGGTTCACCTGGGGAGATTTCTGGACAAACGATGTTCAGTTGAATGGTGCTGCCATAACTATATTGACCTATACGGCCTATGTAATTCTTAAGAACTCCATTGACGATGAGCTGAAAAAGGCACGATTTACGGCAGTGTACAGCATATTTGCCTTTGTGCTGATGATTGTATTCATCGGCATTTTACCGAGGCTGACGGATTCGCTTCATCCGGGCAAAGGAGGAAATCCCGGATTTAATCAGTACGATCTGGACAGTCAGATGCGCATGGTTTTTTACCCGGCTGTCATTGGATGGCTGCTCACGGGTTATTGGATTTATCGGATTAAGCTTCGCCTGGCCAGGGTTAACAAGAAAACATTTGATTTATGAAAAATATGAAACTCTTATCACTGATTACTGCACTGACCGCTCCCTTGATGATCACTGCACAAGAAGTTGAATTGGCCGACAGGTTAATGGAAAATGGTAAAATTTATGTTGTGGTTGTGGTAATCGGAATTATTGTAATGGGATTGTACTCATTCCTGTTTTACCTCGACAATAAATTGAAAAAACTGGAAAAAGAAATAAACGCGAAATGAAAAAACTTCACATATTCGGAATCGTCATCATTGCAGTCACTATCGGGGTAATAATCAGCACCATTTCCGATTCTTCCACTTATTCAAATTTCAAAGAGGCTTCGGAGAATCCGGACATGGAGTTTATGGTCGTAGGCAAGCTTAATCTCGAAAAAGAAATGTCCTACGATCCGGAGACCAGTCCGTATTTTTCTTTTTACCTCATTGATGGCACCGGTCTGGAAGAAGAAGTCAGATTTATCGGGAGCAAGCCACAGGATTTTGAACGTTCGGATCAGGTTGTAATTACCGGTAAGTATCAGGACGATGGATTTATCGCTTCCAAAATTTTAATGAAATGCCCTTCGAAATACAACAATGGCAATAATGTTGAGGTAAAAGCGGTTTCTGAAAGCTGAACAGCCTTATGGAAATCGAATACATAGGTGAACACCTCACACCGGGAATAATTGGAAATGCCTTTGTCGTATTTGCCTTTGGCTTTGCTCTTTTCTCGGGTATCAGTTACTTTCTGGGAGAAAAGCACGAAGATGAATCATGGAAAAAAATGGGGCGCTGGTTTTTCAGACTGCATTCCATTTCGATCGCCGGTATTGCCCTTAGTCTGTTTTACATCATATTTAACCATTACTTCGAGTACAATTACGCATATCAGCATTCTTCTACGGATCTGCCTCTTCGATACATGCTGTCCTGCTTTTGGGAAGGGCAGGAAGGAAGTTTTCTGCTCTGGTTATTCTGGCATGCTGTCATTGGAAACGTTTTAATACGGACGGCCCGAAATTGGGAAAATTCTGTCATGACTGTTTTTGCCGTTGTTCAGGTTATGTTGGGGTCCATGCTACTGGGAGTTTATGTATTGGGGATTAAAATAGGCAGCAATCCTTTTTTACTCCTCCGGGAAAATGTGGACATGATGAACATACCCCTTTTTCAAAACCCCAATTACTCCTCCATGATAGAGGGTACCGGACTGAATCCACTGCTGCAAAATTATTGGATGACCATTCATCCGCCCACCTTGTTTTTAGGCTTTGCTTCTACCCTGGTTCCGTTTAGTTATGCAATCGCCTCTTTGTGGAAAAAATCCTATATCGAATGGTTAAATCCGGTTTTGCCCTGGACTTTTGGAGGAATTATGGTGTTGGGAACCGGTGTTTTGATGGGTGGCGCCTGGGCCTATGAAGCGCTTAGTTTTGGGGGGTTTTGGGCATGGGATCCGGTAGAAAACGCTTCGCTTGTACCCTGGTTGTTTTTGGTGGCGGCCGGTCATTTAATGCTGATCAATCGAAATAAAAATGAGAAACCAACTTCACTGATTACTACCTATGCCTTAACCTTACTGACCTTTATTTTGATTTTGTATTCCACGTACCTCACCAGAAGCGGCATATTGGGCAAAACGTCCGTTCATTCGTTTGCCGACGGAATGCCGGGTCAACTCATTTTGTTCTTGTTCTTATTTATTGGTTTGTCAGTCTGGATGCTGTTCCATCGATTCAGGGAAATCCCAAAGAGCAAAGAAGAGGAAGCATTCTTAAGCAGGGAATTCTGGATGTTTATTGGTTCATTGGTGATCGTAATAGCGGCTTTTCAAATCACTTTTACAACCTCCATACCCGTTGTCAATGCGATTTTCGGAACGAGCCTGGCCCCGCCGATAAATGCCATCGAACATTACAATTCATGGCAAATCCCGTTTTCAATAGTCGTGGCATTGATGATGGCCCTGGCCCAATTTTTAAAATATAAGAAGACAACAAGTGAATCATTCCTCAAAAACATTTGGTTGAGTATCGCCCTTTCTCCTTTGGTAACGGTTTTAATCGCCATAGCCTTGAAAATGCAAAATGTGATTTTAATTGTGCTGCTTTTTGCATCCGTTCTGGCGGTAACCTCCAATACCGCCTTCTTTTTTAACGTTTTGAAAGGCAAAATAAAAAATGCCGGCGCATCCATATCGCATGTTGGATTTGCTTTGATTCTTTTAGGTGCACTCCTGTCCGCCGGGCTTCAGCAAAACATTTCCGTAAATACGTCCGGAATAGATATTCGCATGAAAGGAGAGAAAAGCAATGCCAACCTGGATAACATACTGCTTTATGAAAAAGATACCCTTCCCATGGGGCCATATTTGGTAAGCTATTCCGGAAAACAACGCTCGGGTGTCAACATGATGTACGAAGTCAGATACATTGAAAAGTCCAACGGCCAGGTAAATGAATTTAGCCTATATCCGCGCATTCAGCTTAATAAAATGATGGGCAATGTACCTGAACCGGATACCAAGCATTTTTGGAACAGGGACCTCTTTACCTATGTTTCGTATGTAAATCAAGACGATTTAACCGGAGAAAAAAAGGAGGATTATCAGGTCCTGGATACCTTTATCCTGTCAAAAGGCGACACAGGCATCGTTGCTCCCTATTTGATGGTTCTCAAAGGTGTATCCAGGGATGTGGACTATGAAAAGCACAAATTGTCCGAAACGGATATTGCCGTCAAAGCCATTCTGGAGATAGACAACATGCATGGAGTCAAATCGACGCTGGAACCAATCCTCGTCATAAGGGAAAACAGGTTGTATCACATCAAGGATCAAGATGAAGATTTGGGAATACGGTTTTCTCTAACAAGCATTGATCCGGAGGCCGGGAAACTGAATCTCATTTATGAAAAAGACAAAAACAAAAAAGAAGATTTTATCATCATGAAAGCCGTAATCTTTCCTTTCATCAATGTTTTGTGGATTGGTTGTATCATCATGATATTTGGGATAGTTTTGGCTGTTTATAACAGGCTTTCAAATCAAATCAAATTATGAAAGACATTCAGAAATTCTCATACAAGGAGTTGCTGGAAATACTGGATCAGGATGATGTAAGAGCATTATACAGTAAGAAAGCAGAAGTTCCCGATAGCGATGACCTCGCTGTTCATCTGAAAGAAACAACAAAGTTTGACGACTTTGGAGATAAATCCGTACTGGGCATAGATGTCTATCAATACAGTCAGTACAACTCCATGGAGCAATCGTTGATTCCATTTTTGTTCAAATTAATTTACAACGAAGCTTCAGCTCTTTGTTTGAAAAAATCCGGATTCGTTTTTCAAAAGTTCAAAAAAGAAGAATTTAAAGAACGTTTCATCGATGCCGGTGACGGAGGCTTTCAGATTTTTGACACACCTCTTCATGCGGTCATTTTCGCCATCAATTTTGAACTCTTTGTTCGGTATTACAATTCCTTTCAGTTCTATCCCAAGTTGCGGAACCTTATCGGTCCACTGAGTTTAAGATACGCACTGACCCACGATCAGGTATTCAAATTTGACGAGAATTTCTACGGACCTTGTATCATAAACTGCAACAGGATATTGAGCAAGGATAACCTGAATCGGTTTTTGATTGACGAGAATACCTTCAACTGGTACATGCTAAATATGAGCGGGCTCGAAAACCTTCAAATCCTGTCACTGAGCGAAATACAGAGAATAAAAGAATTTGAGGGATATAAAATTATTCCGGGTGTGGATTCGATGTTTCCTAAGGAAATGGATTTCGACACCAAACGAAGTATCATTGGGATGGATGTTCAAAAAATTGGTAAAATCTATGTTAAATCGAGCCCCCTTTCCATTTATAACGTGCACATGCAATACCTGGGAGGACTTGGTCAGGATGAAGATCCCGGTCAAAAGACCTGGATTGCCTTTACCATAGGAAACTTGAATACCTCGGGGATCGGTTAAATTATTTCGTTCAAAGCACCGGTGAGCCTGGCTGATATTTTGTGAAAATAGCGCTTCTTTTCCCAGGCTGCAGCCCATTTTAAACCAACTATCGCGTTGGTAAAGAAAACTTCGTCTGCATCCTCCAATAAACTTGGACTCAGACTGGATTCGAGCACCGCAATGTTCATTTTTCGGGCGAGCTGTATGATTTTTTTCCTCATCACACCGGCAGTGCACCCTTCAGATATGGAAGGTGTGTAAAGGATCCCATTGATCAAAAGAAAAACATTTGAACTGGTCGCCTCACAGATATTGCCGGCGTCGTTCAGCAATAACACTTCATCAAAACCCTCTTCCTGGGCGTACATACCGGCCATGATATAGGGCAGGCAGTTGTTCGTTTTATAGGGTGATAACCGGTTGTTCTGAAGCTTAAAGTCCCTAAAGATGGTTATTTTCTGACCAACACTGTTTAATTCGTATTGATCCTGTTCCAACTGGTATGCTTCAATGGTAAAAGCCATTTCCCTCGATTTGGGCGTGTAATAACCTTCACCTTTGCGAAAGGCGGTATAGCGAACCCGACCTCCGTTTTTAACGCTGTTGCTTTCGATGGTTTTAAGAATCTCTTTTCTAAATCCGGAAATATCCCATTGAAAGGACGGAACGAATTTCAGCTCTTTCATTCCTTTCGAAATTCTGCTAAAATGATCTTCCAAAAACAGGGCTCTTCCTTTTGACACACGTATGCTTTCAAAGACCGAATCTCCGAATTTAAAGGCCCTGTTTTGAATGGATAAACCTGTTTTCTCCTCAGGCAATAGTTGCCCGTTAATATTTATCAACGAACTTTTCATTTGAGCATTTCAGATATCCGTACTTCATTCCAGTCAGGATTGGAATTCACCAGAAACCCCTTGATTCCACATTTTGAAGCAGCATCCAGGTCTCGCTGATTATCTCCGATCATCAGTGATTTTACGGGGTCAATACCGAATCGTGCAATGCTCTTTTCAAACAACAGACTTTTGGGCTTTCTGCAAAGGCAATTCTGTATCGTGTCGTGATGCGGGCAATAATAAATCTCAAGCACCTCTATTCCCCTGTTGTTCAACTCATTTGTCATCCAGGAGTGAAGGTCATTTACATCATCCTTGCTGTACAAACCTTTGTCAATTCCGCCCTGGTTTGTGACCACGATTATTTTATACCCCTTGTTTATAAACGACATTAAAAATGAAAACAGGTTGTCTGCGAATGAAAAGTCCTGAATCAGAAAGGTATATTCACCCCGTTCAACATTGATAATACCGTCCCTGTCAAGAAATAGTACTTTCATAATAGGTAGTCCATTATCTGCCCGATAAAGTTCATAAATGAACTGGGAAGACTCATAAAGGTATAAAGGATGCCGAATACGGCACCGTAATAATGTGCATCATGCGCAATCGAATCTTTCGAATTCTTATCCATGTATGCTTCATAGACCAGGTACAGCACACCAAACAATATGGCCGGCATGGGTATGGGAAGAAAAATAAAAATGATCGGCATCGTGGGATCAAATGCGATGCATGAGAACAATACCGCACTTACCGCACCGGAAGCTCCGACAGAATTGTATGAAAAATTGTCCTTGTGTTTTTTCAAGGATGGAAGTGTGGCGAACACTATTCCGCCCAGATATAAAATTACGTACCTGAATTCACCAAGCGTTCCATCATACAATCCAAAATAACGTTCGGCTGTTTGGCCGAATATGTAAAGAACATACATATTCACAAACAAATGCACCCAACCCCCATGTATTGCCGCATGAGTTAGGATCCTGTAATATTCTTTGCTGTGAAATACCTGGAATGGACTGAACAGAAGTTTTGAAAAAAGCTCCCTGTTATTCATAGCCATAAGAGATACAACTACTGTTATTATAACTATGATCAGCGTTATAGACATTCTTGTTAAAACAAGGTCATTTGGTTCTTTTCCTCGCCTGGGTCGTCGGTTTTTTCTTCAGGTATTTTCGGTGTTCTTTTTACATTTTCTTCTGGCGCATCAAAACCATCGTTTTCTTCAGCTTCAATTGCTTCATCCTTGTCGGCTCCTTCCTCTTCTGTCTCTTCCAGTTCAATGCTCTTGATATGGTGGGGAGACAACCTGTTACCCATTGCTTTTAACCCTTTAACCGCAATAAATTCATTGAGATCGATGGTTTCGGCTTTTCTTGCATCCTTGTTTTTGGGTTTTGTAAACTGGAGGGTCACAACAGGCTTACTATTGGTGGTTACGCGCTCCAGATAAGATCCTTCCTTTTCACTGATGAAGAGTGTTTTGTTTTCTGTAGGTTCTATCTCAAACCGCTTGACGTAAAAATTCTCTTTTTCTCCTTCAAAATAGATTACTGAAACAATCGTCTGTGGATCCCACTTCTGAATAAGGATCATGTCGTCATCAAATCTCGTTGAAAGATCAAAACTGCTCAACATGTAATGCCCCGATTGCATGATGGTCAGTATCTTATCCTCTCCTTTAAATGCACCGAGATAAGTTCCTCTCTCGTCCGTGTTTAATCGCTGAACCGCATCATCAAACCAGATTTTCCGGGCACCAAGTGTTGACACACCTTGCTCCTTTTGAACAATTTTGTTGATGGTGTGTTTGGTTAAGATATTTCCGCCAGCCGCTCTTCCTTTGATTGCAAGTTCCGAAAAATCGAGATCAAGCTTTAATTTCTTCAGTTTTGGCTTGGCCCTGAGGATTATTGACACCACCTCCGCTTCTCCATTCGGGTTTGCAGTGAAATAAAGAACGTTAGACCCATCCTTTCCCTTCGTAAGATCATATTCCTTGTCCCGGGTAATGGAATTAACCGAAAAACGTTTCATCATTGCCGCGCCGTTCTTACCGTCCGTGTATATCATGTTGTACACCGTTCGCTCGTCCCCTTTTTTCCAGACGTTGGCGTGAATGATGTCTTTTCCAACATAGGCTTTTTGTGAAACCTTTGTCACCATCATTTTTCCATCCTTTCGAAAAACGATGATGTCATCGATATCCGAACAATCACAAACGAATTCCGATTCATTCCGTTTTAACCCTATGCCAATAAAGCCCTCCTCCTTGTTCATTTGCAACCTGGCGTTCGCAACCGCGACCTTTGCCGCCTCAATGGTATCAAAGATTTTAATCTCTGTTTTGCGTTCCCTTCCCTTACCGTATTTGCGCTTGAGCTCTTTAAAATAAGCGATCGTATAATCGGTAATGGTTGCTATATTGTTTTTTACTTCTTCTATTTCATTTTCCAGGGATGCTATTTTCTCCTCCGCCTTCATCGAATCAAACTTTGAAATTCGTTTGATTCGAATCTCGGTCAGGCGGGTAACATCCTCATCGGTAACAGCTCTGAGCAAGTGCTTTATGTGCGGTTTAAGTCCTTTGTGAATTGCCTCTAATATGGCTTCCCAGGTCTCACATTCCTCAATATCACGATAGATTCTGTTCTCAATGAATATTTTCTCCAATGAAGCAAAATGCCACATCTCCTCCAACTCACCCTGCTTGATTTTTAACTCCCACTCCAGCAATTCCAGGGTTCTCCGAGTTGAAATGCGTAGCATTTCATTGACATCAATAAACCGGGGTTTATCGTTTTCAATAACGGCGGCATTCGGAGAAATTGATACCTCACAGTCGGTAAATGCATAGAGTGCATCTATCATTTTATCCGGACTCACATCGGAGGGAAGGTAAATGCGCACTTCGACTTCTTCGGCCGTATTATCCTCGACTTTTTTAACCTTGATCTTATTCTTGTCATTGGCCCGCACAATTGATTCGATCAAGGACGTTGTGGTCGTGCCAAAAGGAATTTCCCTGATAACAAGAGTTTTTTTGTCCAGCTTTTCAATACGGGCACGTACCCTGATTCGTCCTCCCCTCAAACCTCCATTGTAACTAGTGAAATCAGCCATTCCCCCGGTCAGAAAATCGGGAAATATGTTGACGTTCTTTCCCTTCAGGGATTGGATGGAGGCGTCTATAAGTTCGTTAAAATTGTGGGGCAAAATCTTGCATGCCATACCCACGGCTATCCCTTCAACACCCTGAGCCAGGAGCAAGGGAAACTTTGCCGGCAAGGTTACCGGTTCTTTTCCACGCCCGTCATATGACGACGACCATACAGTCGTCTTGGGGTTAAACATTATATCGAGGGCAAACTTGGAGAGCCGGACTTCAATATATCTCGGAGCCGCTGAACCATCCCCGGTGTAAATATTGCCCCAGTTGCCCTGTGTATCCAGCAGTAAGTCTTTCTGGCCCAACTGGACAATTGCATCTCCAATGGAAGCATCTCCGTGAGGGTGATACTTCATGGTGTTGCCAATTACGTTCGCCACCTTATTGTAGCGGCCATCGTCCAGTTCCTTGAGTGAATGAAGTATCCTTCGCTGAACAGGTTTTAAACCGTCATGAAGATGCGGAACGGCACGTTCAAGAATGACGTAGGAAGCGTAATCAAGAAACCAATCCTGATACATTCCCGAAATCTGAATAACCTGGTCCAGGTTGGAATCTTCCGGAACTGATTGAAGCGGTCCTTCATCTTCATGTAAATCTCCTCCTTCTACCTCTGACATAACTTAGGACGCTTTTTTCTCTAGTTTTTTCTCGGATAAATGCTCTTTCTCCTGTTCTTCAAAAGCCTCGATGGACTCATTTTTTACCTCTTCGACAATGATGTCCTGTTCTACCCGGAGTCTTTCAATAATGAATTTTTGCCTTTCAGGTGTGTTCTTGCCCATGTAAAATTCGAGCAATTCATCAATAGGGGCATCGGTTCCAACCATAACAGGATCAAGGCGAATGTCCTCTCCGATGAAATGACTGAACTCATCCGGCGAAATTTCTCCCAGACCTTTAAATCGAGTTATTTCCGGTTTTCCCGAAAGCTTTGCGATGGATTCTGCTTTTTCCGTTTCCGAGTAACAGTAAAAGGTCTGCTTCTTGTCTCGCACTCTGAACAAGGGCGTTTGCAATACGTACAAATGTCCTTGCTTGACCAAATCAGGGAAGAATTGAAGGAAAAACGTAATGAGCAGCAATCGTATGTGCATACCGTCAACGTCGGCATCAGTTGCCAAAACAATATTGTTGTATCGAAGCCCTTCCAGACCTTCTTCGATATTCAGCGCTGATTGAAGCAAGTTGAACTCTTCATTCTCATAGACAATCTTCTTGGTAAGGCCATATGAATTAAGTGGCTTTCCCTTCAAACTGAAAACGGCCTGGGTATTTACGTCCCTTGACTTTGTAATGGACCCGCTCGCGGAGTCTCCCTCGGTAATAAAAAGTGTTGACTCCGTTCTTCGCTCTTTCTTGTCTTCATCAAAGTGAATCCGGCAATCGCGAAGTTTTTTATTGTGCAGGCCCGCTTTTTTAGCGCGTTCCCTGGCAAGTTTCTTGATGCCGGCCATGTCTTTTCGCTCTCGCTCGGATTGCAGAATCTTTCGTTGAATGGCGTCAGCGGTTTCGGTATTCTTATGCAGGTAGTTGTCTAATTCCTTCTTTAAAAAATCGATGATAAAGCTCCGTATGGTAATACCACCAGGCGACATTTCATTCGAGCCCAGTTTTGTTTTTGTCTGTGACTCAAAAATCGGTTCCATCACTTTGATGGAAATGGCACCGAGAATGGAAGCCCTGATATCCACAGAATCGTATTCCTTGCCATAAAACTCACGGATGACTTTTACGATGGCTTCTCTGAAAGCGGCCTGATGTGTTCCGCCCTGTGTCGTATGCTGACCATTGACAAAGGAGTAATATTCTTCTCCGTAAGCATTTGTGTGCGTCAGGGCGACTTCAATGTCTTCACTTTCAAGGTGAATAATCGGATAAAGTACCTTGCTAGAGAGGGATCTTTCCAATAGATCCAACAAACCGTTTTCAGAATGAATTTTTTCACCATTAAAATAAATGGTCAGCCCTCGATTAAGATAAGCGTAAGTCCATAGCAGGCGCTCAACATGCTGGGTTCTGAAATGAAAATTGTGGAAAATCGCTTCGTCGGGAACGAAGGTTATTTTGGTTCCTTTTCTCAGGGTGGAGTCTTCAATGGCCTGATCGTTTTTCAGTTCACCGAACTCAAACTCGGCTACCTTCCTTTTTCCTTCCCTGACCACATCGGCCTTAAAATATCGGGACAGTGCATTTACCGCTTTCGTTCCTACTCCATTCAGTCCTACCGATTTTTTAAATGCTTTTGTATCGTATTTTCCTCCGGTATTGATTTTTGACACACAATCTATCACCTTACCCAACGGGATGCCGCGTCCATAATCCCGCACCTTTACCTCACCGTCGTTTATGGTAACTTCAATGGATTTTCCATTGCCCATTACGTATTCATCGACGCAATTATCAATGACTTCCTTTAGCAATACGTAGATACCGTCATCTGCAGCAGAACCATCCCCGAGTTTCCCAATGTACATTCCTGGACGCATTCGGATGTGTTCCTTCCAATCAAGTGATCGAATGTTATCTTCGGTATAGGTTACGTTTTCTGACATTTGGTTATTAGCATTTCAGCCCAACATACGGATATCGCATGTCACACGGGCTAAATTAGAAATTTTTAATGCCCTCAAAAGTCCAATCAATACAGACTTTTCAACAATTCGTTCACAGTAAAGGCTTCAAACTTTTTATCTAAACAAATGCAAGAAGGGCTTAAATTTTTATGGTTCAATCCCGGCAGCTCGCAAAAATCAGGCAAAACAAGAAAGTCTTAATTACCTGTATTTCTGATGGTTATCTAGTTCCCTCGAAATCCCTGAATGTTATCATCCGCTCAATTTTCAATTGTGTTTTAAATCAGGACATGCCAATAATTTCATTTTATCAATGAAATCCAGTGTTTTATGAACAATTAATCCAGTAAATCAGTCCCTTGATTTCAACCATTCATCGAAAAAGACGCAGATATTTTGACGTGTGATTTTATTAAACGTTGAATTTGAAATTCATCACGTCACCGTCTTCGACTTTGTATTCCTTTCCTTCCATGCTCATTTTGCCGGCCTCTTTTACCGCCTGCTCAGAACCGTATGAAATATAATCACTGAATTTTATCACTTCTGCTTTAATGAACCCCTTTTGAAAATCGGTGTGTATGACCCCGGCGGCCTGCGGGGCAGTCATTCCATTTTCGATGGTCCATGCCCTTACTTCCTTGACGCCGGCTGTAAAATATGTGGAAAGATTTAAGAGTTTGTAAGCAGACTTAATAAGCTTGTTCATTCCGGGTTCATTCAGTCCTGCATCCTCCAGAAACATGGCGCGTTCTTCCGGATCTTCCAACTCGGTGATTTCCGCTTCAAGTTTTCCGGCAATAATCAGCACTTCAGCCCCTTCCCGTTGAGCTATTTCCTCTACCTTCCTCGTATAGTCATTTCCAGTCAGAACCGACTTCTCATCAACATTACAGATGTACATCACAGGTTTTACCGTTAACAGAAAAGCGTCCTCAATAATTACCTTATCCGCTTCATCGACAGGTGCCGTTCTTGCGGGCATTCCCTTTTCCATATGCTTCTTGTATACATCCAATACAGCCACAGCTTTTTTTGCATCTTTATCGCCTGTGGAAGCCGCTCTTTTCAAGCGTTCGGCTTTTTTCTCGAGTGACTCCAGGTCCTTTAACTGGAGCTCAAAATCTATGGTTTCTTTATCCCTGATCGGATTAATCGACCCGTCAACGTGAACGACATTTTCATCGTCAAAACATCTGATCACATGCAATATGGCATCCGTTTCCCTGATGTTTGCCAAAAATTTATTTCCAAGTCCCTCTCCTTTGCTGGCCCCTTTTACCAGACCCGCAATATCAACAATATCCACGGTTGCGGGTACAATGCGCTCGGGGTGAACCAATTTGGCCAGTGCATTTAGCCGCTCGTCCGGTACACTTGTAACGCCAATATTCGGTTCAATGGTACAAAAAGGAAAATTTGCCGATTGCGCCTTGGCATTGGACAAGAGGTTGAACAAGGTGGATTTTCCAACATTTGGTAGTCCTACAATTCCGCATTTAAGCCCCATAATTGTTGATTTAAAAAAGGGCGCAAATATACGACTAAAGTCTCCCCTAACCAGAGCATTCAATTTTTTAAAAGTTTTCAACATTGTCAATGAGCCTCTTCAATTTCATCTACTTTTAGATTTTCAAATCTAACCCTCGCATTACACCTAGTTATATGGCTCAAATTGAGGAACTTCAAAATATCTCAAATCAGGTAAGAAGAGATGTGATCAGAATGGTACATGCCGTCAACTCAGGACATCCAGGTGCTTCCCTGGGTTGTGCGGACTTTATGGTGGCGATGTATTTCGATATACTGCATCACGACCCTTCCAACTTTACAATGGATGGGAAAAATCAGGATGTGTT
>DNDT01000526.1 GCA_003487525.1 Flavobacteriales bacterium | reverse complement strand
ATGCAACACCTAATTTAAGTCCTTCCCACGACGGGGCCACAGCTCCGAAGTCCATACCTCCAATCACGCTAATGGAATTGTCCACCCGGTAAGAAGGACCTACCCAAAAGAAATTATTGATTAAGAGGTTGATGTTGTAATCCAGTGTCCAGGCCACGATGTCGTATTTAAAATACAAAGAGTGGCGCAACTGCATCGGCGTTTGTGTATTAAAGGGTCTGAAATTATTGCCGCCTTGAAAATAATAGGTTCTGTATTTCGGAAATTCAAATTGCCAGTGTGTTCCCGTATGAGGAAAACTGGGCTCCGTCAGATGAGCCACACTGAAACCGGCATAGTAATTATCCCCATTGTAGTAGTAGAGGCCCAGTCCTAAGTCAATGAGACTGGCTGACGATGCACCTGGAATTGCGGGATCGATAAACTGGTGATCATTTGGTTTCCAGTTGTCCTTCATGGTTTGCTGGGTGTATCCCACGTCCACTCCAAGACTAAAATATCCCGGGGCAAAATTAGATGCTTGACGGTATGCATATGCCAATTTAATATTGAGTTCGCCAATATTTCCGAGTTCATCGTACATCAGGTTTAGCCCAATACCGTCATTTTTTATATACCATTTTTCATAGTTAAGATCAGAATGAACACTGAAATAAGTTGTTGTTGGAGCGCCATCAAATCCTACCCACTGCTGTCTGTTTAACAGGGTTCCGCATATTGCTTCCTTGCTGCCAACGAACGCCGGATTTATGCTCTGTCTGTTGAACATATTTTGGGTAATAACCGGATCTTGTTGAGCCACAATAGTTTGGGCACAAAGAATTACAATAAGCAGAATTGGTAATCTCTTCATATGGGGGCCTGAACTGCTATTATATCTAGCGAAAAGTTTGACTTGGGCGCTAAAATAGTTAAAAAAACCGTGAGCACAAATAAATTTAAACACCTCATCTTTCCATGTAATTTGTCTCAATGTCTCGGGTCTAATTTACAAGAGTTTTTTATACATGTGAATCCATCGGTCGGGAATCTCGTTTTCCATGGCTTTCAGATAGTCGTCATAGTTGCACGGAGCAAGTAAATGACGCTCGTATTTTAATTGAACATCACTGGGATACGGTATTTCCATCCACCATCTTCCGCTTTTCGGACTTTTGTAAAAAACGATGTGCTGATGGGGATGACCGATGGTCACATTAAATTTTAAATACTCGTCCTTGTTGCACTTTGGAAAATCGCCCTTTCTGTGATAAAAACCGTCAATAAAATACCAAATCATTTGTGCGGCAAGATCGGCAGTTTGTCCTGAATCATCAAGCGTTGTGTTGCACTCATAAATTCCGAAGGAACTTAACTTGTCGCTCATTCCCGCATACCTGCTGAGCTGGCACATTTCTTCTCCATAAAAACCATTGGGGCTGGCGTATTTATTTCCTGGAGCATCCGGCCTTCGGGCAGCGGAAATATCGAAACTGACCATATCCGCGTTTCTCAGGACGGGTTCTGCGTGTGTCAAATTAGCCCTGACGTTACCGAGCCGAATGCTGTCGAAGTTCAGTTTTTCGATCAGATTAATCTCATCCGAGCCAACCAAATAACTCTGAAAACCAAGGTTGCTGAAATTGAACAGGTAGTTGGGCTGCGTCAGTAATATTTTGCTCAGGTAATTTCTTGAATTAATTTCTTCTTCCCCCAGACCTATGTTGAACTCACTGTCAACACTGACAAAATTGACCACAATGTCCAGCGCTTCGTAGGCCTTAAAATTTGCATAGGTCAGATCATTGCTTCCTCCTATAACGACCGGGACGATATTTCGTATCATCAGCTCGTTCATCACATTGGATAACGCTAAATAGGTGTCCTGAATTGTGTGACCGGGTATCAGGTCGCCTAGATCCACCATTTTTATGTGGTTGTGATCGAACAGGCGATAGAGTGATTTTCGTATTTCCACGACCGATTCAGCACAGCCTTTGTTATTGACCGCTCCTCTGTCCTCGGGCACTCCGATAAGCGCGATATCTACCTTTACAGTATCTGAATCGAAAAAATCTGCAGCCGGAATGAGTTTAAATGCAATTTGATTTTGATCCGGGTGATCAATATCCCGGATAAGACTCTCTGATACTGGTTCAAAGTACTCTCCGAATTCCATGCAAGGCTATTTTTTCTGGTCCATTAAATCTTTACAATCTTTCAAAGTTAATTTCTTTGGGTCACTGGTTTTCGGAATTTTGTAATTCTTTTTTCCAGCCTTGATATAAGGGCCGTATCTGCCATTTAAAACTTCTATTGCGCCATCTTCAAAGGTTTGAATGACACGTTCCTTATCGAGTTTAATCTTTGCTTCCACCAGTTCGACAGCGCGCTCAAGTGTAATTGAAAAAACAGTATCCTCGCTGTCTTTCGGAATGGATACAAAGGTTTTGTCAAACTTAACATAAGGTCCGAAACGTCCTATGGCTGCAGAAATCTCCTTTTCCTTGAATTTACCCAGTATTCGCGGAAGTTTAAATAATTCGAGTGCTTCCTCAAGGGTAATGTTGTCAATGCTTTGTGACTTGAGAAGTGACGCGTATCTCGGTTTGTCTTCGTCATCCGGCGTTCCTATCTGTGCAAGCGGTCCAAATCTTCCCAATCTCACTATCACTTGTTTTCCGCTGACAGGGTCCTTTCCCAGTACGCGTTCACCGCTGGCTCTGTCTGCATCGGTTAATGTGGATTGGACCGTTTTGTGAAAAGGTGAATAAAAACCTTTGATCATTTCATTCCAGTTCTCTTTTCCATCTGCGATTAAATCAAATCGTTCTTCAATCTCCGCAGTGAAACCATAATCGAGAATACCCTGAAAATGCTGGACGAGAAAATCGGTTACCACAACCCCGATATCGGTGGGGAATAACTTATTTTTTTCAAAACCGTGGTTTTCTTTGTTGGCCGCTTCCTTAATCTGACCACCTTTCAATACTATCTCAGTATATTCCCGTTGCACGCCTTCACGACTTTCTTTAACGACGTAACCGCGCTTTTGGATGGTCGAAATGGTAGGCGCATAGGTAGACGGTCTTCCTATCCCAAGCTCTTCTAGTTTTCTTACCAGACTGGCTTCAGTGAACCTGGGCGGATGTTGTGTAAACTTTTGAACGGCACTGGCTTTGTTTAAATTCAAGGGTTCATTCGGAGAAACTGCGGGCAGGAGTCCGCTTTCTTCTTCGGTTTCATCCTGATCGGTTCCTTCCAGATAGACTTTTAAAAATCCTTCGAATTTCAGCACCTCTCCTTTGGCCTGGAACTGATGTTTGCTTTGTGCACCAAGAATATCAATGGTCGTTCTTTCCAACTTGGCTTCGGACATCTGAGATGCAATGGTTCTCTTCCAGATTAGATCATATAACTTCTGCTCCTGACTGCTTCCGTCTATTTTTTTGATTTTAATGTCCGTGGGTCTAATGGCTTCATGCGCTTCCTGAGCACCTTTTGTTTTTGACGTAAAGTTTCTGGGTTTACTGTACGCTGATCCGAATGAAGCCGTGATTTCATCTTTTGTGGTGTCAATGGCGAGCTGTGACAGGTTTACCGAGTCTGTTCTCATGTAGGTTATTCTCCCCGATTCATATAATTTTTGCGCGACACTCATGGTCTGGGAAACGCCAAAACCGAGTTTCCTGCTCGCTTCCTGCTGCAGGGTTGAGGTTGTAAACGGGGCAGCCGGAGATTTGGTAGCCGGTTTCTTGTCGATCCGGGACACATTAAATGAATCTCTGTTCAAGCTTTCCAGAATTTGACGGGCAGAATCCGTTTCCGAAGGACGTTGATTCAATTCCGCTTTTATGCTTTGACCGTCTTCCTTATTAAATTCCCCGATGATCCTGAAATTGGATTTAGGATTGAAATTCCTGATCTCCTTTTCCCGCTCTGCAATTAATCTAACGGCAACCGATTGAACTCTTCCGGCAGACAGACTGGGTTTTACCTTTTTCCAAAGGACCGGTGATACTTCATATCCCACATAGCGATCTATCACCCTTCGGGCCTGCTGTGCGTTTACAAGATTTAAATCCAGTTTTCTCGGATTCTACACGGCATGCTCGATCGCCGTTTTTGTGATTTCATGAAAAACAATCCTGCGCAATTTCTCGGGAACGACATTCAAAACTTCTGAAAGGTGCCAGGAGATGGCTTCTCCTTCTCGATCCTCATCCGATGCCAGCCAGACAACATCGGACTCCTTAGCGAGTTTCTTTAATTCCTGCACTATTTTTTTCTTGTCCGACGGAATTTCATATTGTGGCTCAAAAGATCCTTCTATATCGATGGCAAGATTTTTATTTGGTAAATCTCTGATATGACCAAAACATGATTTAACTGTGAATCCCTTTCCCAGAAAGCGTTCTATTGTCTTTGCCTTTGCAGGTGACTCAACAATTACCAGGTTTTTCTCCATGTTGAATACGCGTTTTTCTCTAATTTGAATTTGCAAATAAAGTGAATTATCAATTAGTCTGTAAACGGTCAATTTGTCGGGGGGTACCTTATATTATAAAATAATATAAATATTTTCAATTTTTCATCACTATGACATTTTGTCACTAGATCATTTTTTTAAGTAATTTTGCACTTCCGTAATAATGAAAAGTTTAATGGATAAAATTATCGACGAAAACAGGCAGGGTGAGGTTTTGATGATGGATTCAGATATAGCTGAAGCATCGTCGAAAAAGGTTTACATCGAGAGTTACGGATGTCAAATGAATTTTTCAGACAGCGAAATTGTTGCCTCTATTTTATCGGGTGTCGGTTACGAGACGACAAGAAACATAGAAGAGGCAAATGCCATTTTTCTCAACACGTGTTCAATTCGGGATAAGGCGGAAAAAACGGTTCGCCAGCGAATTTCAACTTTGAGGAAACATAAATCGAGGAATGGAGAACTGGTCATTGGAGTGCTCGGTTGCATGGCCGAACGGATGAAACATCAGTTACTCGAAGAAGAAAAACTGGTGGACATCGTTGTCGGCCCCGATGCATACCGGGATCTGCCTAATCTATTGTCGGAGGCAGAAGATGGAAGAAAAGCAGTAAACGTGCTTCTTTCAAAGGAAGAAACCTACGGCGATATCACGCCGGTCCGATTGGACAGTAATGGAGTAAGCGCGTTCATATCAATTATGAGAGGATGTGACAACATGTGCACATTTTGCGTGGTTCCGTTCACGCGTGGAAGAGAGCGAAGCCGGAATCCAGAAAGTATTTTGGATGAAGCGCGCATGTTATTGAACAAAGGTTACAAGGAAGTGACCTTGCTCGGTCAAAATGTCGATTCATACCTGTGGCATGGAGGAGGTTTGAAAAAAGAATTTTCCAAACTCAGTGAAGAGGAAAAAAAGCAGAGTGTGAATTTCGCCCAGTTGCTGGGCATGGTGGCGGAAGTAAGCCCGAAACTGCGCGTTCGGTTTTCCACCTCACATCCAAAAGACATGACGGACGATGTGTTGAAGGTTATGGCGTCGTACGATAATATATGCAAGTATATTCATCTTCCGTTTCAATCGGGAAACAGTGAGGTACTTGAACGAATGAACCGCGGATATTCGCGGGAATGGTACCTGGACCGGATCAGGGCCATCAATCAAATTATTCCGGAATGCGGCATTTCGGCCGATGTAATCGCCGGATTTTGCGGTGAGACAGATGCGCAGCACAACGATACCTTAAGCTTGATGGAAGAGGTCAGGTTTTCGTTCGCCTACATGTTTAAATACAGTGAGCGGCCAAAAACGCTTGCTCAGAGAAGATTTGAAGACGATATTCCGGAGAGTGTGAAACAAAAAAGACTGGCCGAAATCATTGAACTTCAAATGAAGCACTCCAAATTTCGGAGCGAACAATTTTTGCACAAGACCTGTGAAGTTCTGGTCGAAGGAAATTCGAAAAAAGACGACTCTTTTTTAAGCGGACGCAATTCTCAGAATACAACGGTCGTGTTTCCAAAAGAGCATTACAAGCCCGGTGAATACGTTCAGGTTTTTATTGAGAAATGCACAGCGACGACCCTGATTGGGAAAGCGGTGAAACAAGATTGATCAGAGGATGAACATTCAGCAAATAAAACAACGATTTGGTATCATAGGTTCCTCTCCCTTATTGGAAAGAGCACTTGACATAGCAACTCAGGTGGCCAATACCGATTTATCGGTATTGATATCCGGCGAGAGTGGCACGGGAAAAGAAGTTTTTCCCCAAATAATCCATCAATTAAGTGCCCGTAAACACGCAAAGTACATTGCCGTGAATTGCGGAGCCATTCCGGAAGGAACCATGGATTCCGAATTGTTCGGGCACGAAAAGGGTTCTTTTACGGGCGCACATGAAAGTCGAAAAGGATATTTCGAGGTGGCGGACGGAGGAACGATATTTCTTGATGAAGTGGCAGAATTGCCACTGCAAACTCAGGTCAGACTGCTTCGAGTCCTTGAAAGCGGGGAGTTTCTCAGAGTTGGTTCATCAAAAGTTTTCAAGACGGACGTTCGGATAGTGGCCGCCACCAACGTGGATGTACCGCAAGCGATCGAAAAAGGAAAATTCAGGGAGGATCTTTACTACAGGTTGAATACCGTACCCATTACCGTACCTCCGCTCAGAAGGAGAAAAGAAGACATTTACATCATCTTCAGGAAATTCGCGGCCGATTTTGCGGAAAAATATCGAATGCCCGTCGTGAAACTCACCCCCGAGGCCAAGTCATTGCTTGAAAACTTCAGGTGGCCGGGAAATGTGCGGCAGCTGAAAAATGTTACGGAACAGATTTCGGTCATTGAATCGGAAAAAGAAATAGGAAAGGAGGTACTGCTTCGGTACTTGCCCGAAATAACCAAAACGCAGCTTCCGATTTTGTATCACGGGGCCGAAGAGTCGGGCTTGTCGGAAAGGGAAATACTCTATAAGATTTTGTTCGATTTAAAGCGGGATGTAAACGAACTTAAAAAATTCGTTCACGAAGGTGGTGCACCTCCCAAACATGAAAGTGAAATGTACGTTTCCGGCAATTTACCAATGGTTCAGAGTAAAGGTGACTTTGAAACCAGGATCGATAAAAGGGAACCGATAGTTTCACACGACAGTCACGATGAGACGGAAGAAATTGATGAATCGAGTGTGGTGATGGAAGAATCCTTATCGCTTGCCGAAACGGAAAAACACTTGATAAAAAAAGCCCTGTCAAAGCATAGCGGAAAACGGAAACGGGCCGCCGATGAACTGGGAATTTCGGAACGAACCCTGTATAGAAAAATAAAGGAGTATGACATTGCTTAAGTTTCATGGAAGCAAGTGGCTGATGCTTGTTCTCCTTTCATTTTTGTCGCTGAATTCGTGTAAATATTCGTTTACCGGAGCGTCAATCTCCCCTGAGGTCAAGACCATATCGGTTGATTTTTTTAAATCCTATGCACAGCTTGCTCCGCCGGTTTTGGAGCAGTCGTTCACCGAGGCCTTGAAAGAGATCTTTGTTTCCCAGACTAACCTGAGATTGGTTGAAAGCGGAGGTGACCTTCAGTTCGAAGGAAAAATTGTCGGATATCAGTCCGGTCCCATTTCAGTCGGGGTCGATCAAAAAGCGAATCAGGAGCGGTTGACCATTACGGTTCAGGTCAAATTCACAAATTTGACAGACTCGAAAAATGATTTTGACAAGTCATTCAGCCGGTTTAAAGATTACGATGCCACCCAAAACCTGTCGTCGATCGAAACCGAGTTGATACGGGATATTAACGATCAGTTGGTCCAGACAATTTTTGATGCCTCGGTAAGTAATTGGTAGAGATGACAAAATCGGAATTTTCGTCGCTAATAGAAGATCCGGCAAAACTGGATCAGGCCAGTATTGAAACATTGAAGGCAGTTGTTGATCAGTTTCCATACTGTCAACCTGCACACCTGCTGCTCGCCCGTAAACTCAGAAATGAGGACAGTATGCTTTTTGAAAAGCAACTGAATCTGACGGCAGCTTACGCTCCTTCACGAACAGTTCTTTACGATTTAATTCAAGGCACAAATATCCGATTTGACGATCCGGTTACAGATACAGATCAGGAAGTAAAAACCGAGGAAATTGAAATAGTAGCGGAAGAGACTGAAACCCTGACCGAAGAAACCATTGAGGNNGAAAACGAAGACGAACTGGATCGGTTAATTCGGTCCGAATTGGTCTATAATAAACTGGTGGATGATCAGCCAGTTGAACAGAGTGAAGAACAGGTCAAACCAAAAAAAATCAGGCCAGACGAAAAGTTGGTGTTTACCGACTGGATAAAGTACCTGGAGGGTGACGAGATCGATTCCATTCCGGACAAGAATGAAATCATTGAGCGGTTTATTAAGGATCAACCGAGAATTACCCCGTTGAAAAATGAGCAGGCTACAATGGATAATCTGGCCAAATCCAGTTCCGCAGATCTGGACGAGGAATACATTACCGAAACACTGGCCAAAATTCATCTCGATCAGGGCAACAGAATGAAGGCAATAGAAATATATGAGCGCCTTAAATTGAAATATCCAGAAAAAAGCCCTTATTTTGCCGGCCAAATTCAATTCATCAAACAGAAATAAATATTAGAAAATATGGGAACGATTATATCAATCCTCATCTTCATAGTTGCAGTTCTGCTGATTCTCGTGATCATGATTCAGAATCCAAAAGGAGGGCTGGCGTCAAACTTTTCGTCTTCCAACCAGGTTATGGGAGTTAGGAGAACAGCCGATTTTCTTGAAAAGGCAACATGGACGCTCGGGATATCCCTTGTTGTTCTGAGCATCTTGTCTTCTACCATTGGCGTATCCCATGAAGTAGTCAATGTAAATACAGATTCTGAATTGAAGGAACAAATCGAAAACATTGCAGATCCGATTCAGGCTCCATCTTTACAGCAAGACATTCCTGTCCCGGATGAAGAGGCAGCAGCCGACGAGTAGCACAGGTGCCATGATGTCATAAGAATCTGACAGAATTTTACGCTTTTGTGAAATTCTGTCTTTTTTTTTTCGGCCTGGCCCTTTGGCATGGATTCTGATAGAACTAGATAGAATAAAAAATTAATCTCTAAATCTTATATCAAATGGCAGTAAAAATTAAAGCATTGGCGGACAGAGTCTTGGTGGAGCCGGCACCGGCTGAAGAAAAAACAGCGGGAGGCATTATTATCCCCGACACGGCAAAAGAGAAACCGCAGCGAGGAATAGTCGTTGCTGTTGGAAAAGGAAAGCCGGATGAGCCCATGACAGTGAAAGTTGGTGATACCGTATTATACGGCAAATACTCAGGCACGGAACTGTCTTTTGAAGGATCTGACTACCTCATGATGAAAGAGTCGGATATTCTTGCAATTATCTAATAATCAAAATAATAACATTATAATAACAACAATAAAATGGCAAAAGAAATAACTTTTGATCAGGAAGCCCGGGACAGTTTAAAAAAGGGTGTCGATCAACTGGCAAATGCAGTTAAAGTTACACTTGGACCTAAGGGAAGAAACGTAATCATCGATAAAAAATTCGGTGCTCCGACGATGACAAAAGACGGGGTAACGGTTGCAAGAGAAATTGAACTTAAAGATCCCATCGAAAACATGGGTGCTCAAATGGTAAAGGAAGTTGCTTCTAAAACCGCAAACGATGCGGGAGACGGAACAACCACTGCGACCATTCTTGCACAGGCTATGATCACTCAGGGGCTTAAAAACGTAGCCGCAGGCGCCAATCCAATGGACCTCAAAAGAGGAATGGACAAGGCGGTTGCCGCTGTTGTGAAGGGCATTAAAAAGCTTTCGAAAGAAGTTGGTGACGACAATGAGAAAATCAAGCAGATTGCCACCATTTCCGCCAACAACGACGAAACCATTGGTGGCTTGATCGCCAAAGCGATGGAGAAGGTGAAAAATGAAGGTGTCATTACCGTCGAAGAAGCGAAAGGAACTGAAACTACGGTTGAAGTGGTTGAGGGAATGCAGTTTGACCGCGGTTACCT